>JACQDI010000336.1 GCA_016201195.1 Acidobacteriota bacterium
GTGACGGGCCTTGGGATCGGAGGCGCAGGGGCACCCCGGCTTGCTGCACTTGACAAAGCGTTCGGAAACCGCACCGTGGCGCATCGGTTGGGGTTCGGCCAGGGATCTTACGGCATTATAAACCGTAAGAAAAGGCAAAAAAACACCATGTCTCCGAATGCGAACTTTGGTGTCGTGCACCGCCTTGCCCGTTCCCGTTTGACATTCGCCCCCGATCTGCTATACCCTCCAAGTATGTTGTTCCAACAGCTCAAATGCTGCTGTAGTGGCCCGACCTTGCGTCGGCGCACCTGACTGGATCTTTTTTCGTCCCCTTTTCATCCAAACTCAGAGGGCTCTTAGAACAGGAGGCCTTATGTTTCGGGCCATCAAGGAACAACTCGATACCATCTTCAAGGAAGATCCCGCCGCCAAGAGCACGCTGGAGGTGCTGCTGTGCTACTCCGGCCTGCACGCCATCCTGCTGCACCGCGTCGCCCACAAGCTCTGGGTCTGGGGCGTGCCGCTGCTGCCCCGCCTCATCTCGCAGTTTAGCCGTTTCCTGACCGGGGTCGAGATTCACCCCGGCGCCAAGATCGGCCGCCGCTTTTTCATCGACCACGGCATGGGCGCGGTGATCGGCGAGACCGCCGAGATCGGCGACGACGTCCTGCTCTACCAGGGGGTCACCCTGGGCGGGACCGGCAAGGAGAAAGGCAAACGTCATCCCACCATCGGCAACCACGTGGTCATCGGAACGGGGGCCAAGGTGCTCGGCAACATCACCATCGGGGATCGCAGCAAGATCGGCGCCGGCTCGGTAGTGGTCCGATCCGCCCCGCCTCACTCCACCGTGGTGGGCGTTCCCGGGCGCGTGGTGGCGATCGACGGCGTTTCGGTGAAGAATGAAGACGATGATATGCTGGAGCATGGACGCCTGCCCGACCCGGTGGAACAGGCCATCAACGCGCTGGCCGAGCGCGTGGCCCAACTGGAGGCCGAGTTGCGGGCGGTGCGGGAAGAAGCAACGCGGCCCACGTCCTCATTCTGACCGGGCTAAAGCCCGGCTGCCGACTGAAGTCCGGCCCACGAATGTATGATTCTGACCCTGACGGTCAATCCTGCCATCGACCACACCGTCACCACCGATCGCATCAGCTATGAGGATCGGGTGTATGTGCGCTCCTCGTTCGAGCAGGCGGGAGGCAAGGGGATCAACGCGGCCTGGGTGATTCACGGGTTGGGAGGGCCGGTGCTGGCTCTGGCCACCTGCGGGGGCCACACGGGCCGGCAATTTACGGGGCTGCTGGAGGCATCGAAGCTCCCGGTGCGCCTGATCCCCATCCGCAACGAGATCCGGCGCAATCTCACCATCAGCGATTTGCACGGGCTGACGATCAAGCTCGACGAGGCGGGCCCGCAGATCAGCCGCGACGAGGAACAAACCATCGAGGCCGCGGTGCGGCGGGAGATCGAGGGCGCCTCCTGGCTGCTGTTGTGCGGCAGCCTGCCGCCGGGCATGAGCGTCGATTTCTACGCCCGCCTGATCCAAATGGCCCGCGAGCGAAACGTCCGGACGCTGCTCGATACCGGCGGCGAGGCTTTGCGGGTGGGCCTGGAGGCCCGGCCGACCATGGTCAAACCCAACCGGCCGGAGGCCGAGCGGTTGCTGGACCGCTCCTTGCTTACCCGGCAACAGTCGATGGAAGCGGTCCAGGAGATTGCGCGGATGGGCGCGGAAACGGTGGTATTATCGCTGGGCAGCGAGGGCGCCATGGGAGTGTCGAGCAACGGGAGCTACCACGCCCGGGCGCCGGAGATCCGCCAGGCTTGCCCCATCGGGGCCGGGGACGCGCTGGCCGCCACCTGCGTCTGGGCGCTGTCGCAGAATCAGTCTTTCCAGGAAGCTTTGCGCTGGGGCGTGGCGGCAGGCACGGCTGCGGCCGCTACTCCCGGCACGTCGTTCGCCTCTCTTAGCGAGACCCAGCAGATGCGGGAACAGGTGCGGGTGGAAGCGCTTTAGCGAAGCCGTCCACGCCCGTGGTGATCTGGCCCAGGCAAGCGTCCACTCCCCGGCTCATCTCCTCCACCACTGCCCGAACCTCGCCGGCCGTGACCGGACCGCTGTGCGTGGCCGAGCCGCTCCAGACGATGCGGTTGGTCTTGGCCTCGACGATTTCCGCACCCAGCTCGACGCGCACGGTGACGCTGCTCGAGGCGTCGACCTCCTCCAGCCGCTCCAGGCGCGGACGCAGCACGTAATCGGTCTTGGTATGGCCGTCGTAAATGGAAACCCCGGAGAACAGGTTTTGCGAGCGCAGCCGGGAGGCAAGCGCCTCGGTGAGGGTGGGGCCCGGGCGCTGCGCCCAGCGGTGATACTCGTAGAAATCCAGCTCCACGCCGGAGGGGCGATACACGATGCGGTCCTGCTCGAGCTGATCCGGGACCTTGAACGGCATCACCGCCAGAGTATAGGGCGCCGGATCGCGCGGCCGCGGCGCCGGCGCGGGCACATCGAGCAGGTAATAGTGCGTCCTGGGGATCTTGCTGCCGCCGCACCCGGCCATTACGGCCAGTCCCACCGCCAAGCAGATACGCCTCAAGTCTCCTCCGTCAGCTTTCAGCCATCAGCAACAACGGCCGCCAGGGATGCAATCAACAAATCATCAAACCAACAAATCACCAAACATTATAGCCTCACCCACCGCGGCCATTGCCTCGCGCCGATCGCTCGACTCGCTGTGCCCGCTCGAGCCGCGGGGCCAGCTTTTCCAGGCGCTCGTTCAACAGCACGACCCGCTGGGCCTCTGAACGCAGGTTGAGCAGCCGCTGCTTGGCCTCCAGGTCCAGCGGCAGCACGCCGGCGATCTGAAAGCTGCCGGCTCCCTGGGGAAGCTCAGCGGCGCCGGATTGAGCGGGCAAAAA
>JACQDI010000337.1 GCA_016201195.1 Acidobacteriota bacterium
GATGGGGCGAGCCACGGCTGTGCGGCGTAACGACTCATGCTCGATCCATCACCAGACGCGCGATGCGCTCGCGGTGGAAGGCGGCGTCGCCGAAGGCGATTTCGGAGGCTTTGGCGCGCCGGTAGTAGAGGTGCAGATCGTTTTCCCAGGTGAAGCCCATGCCGCCGTGGATCTGGATGCCGCGGTTGCCAACCTCGCGGTAGGCGTCGGAGGCGTAGGACTTGGCGATGGAGACGGCCAGCCGCGCTTCGGGAACGTTTTCCTGGAGCGCCCAGGCGGCGTAGTAGGCCGCAGAACGGGAGCTTTCGGTGAGCAGGAACATGTCGGCGCACTGGTGCTGGACGGCCTGGAACTGGCCGATGGGCTTGCCAAACTGCTTGCGGGTTTTGGCGTAGGCGACGGAGATTTCGAGCACACGCTGCATGCCGCCGGCCATCTCGGCGACCAGGGCCGCGGTGGCCACAGCGAGCGCGCGCTCGAGGGCGGCGCGGGCGGTGGCGCCCGAGGCAACGAGCTCGGCCGCAACATGGTCGAACCCGACCTGGTAAAGCTTGCGCGTGGCATCGAGGGCCGGCTCGGGGGTGAGGGTGAGGCCCATCGCTTTCGAATCGACCAGGAATAGCGCGAGATCGGCGCCGGAGCGGGCGGCGCAAAGGATGAAGTCGGCGGCGCCGGCGTCGGGGACGAACAGCTTGCGGCCGGTGAGCGTGGAGCCGGAGGCCTGCATTTCGACCGCATCGAGATCCCAGCGGGCGGTGGCTTCGAGCAGGGCGAGGGTGGCGGTCGAGTCACCGCGGCAGATTGAGGCTAGGTACTTCTGCTTCTGAGTCTCGCTCGCCGCGGCGTCCATAGCAGCGGCGGCGAGCAGGGTGGAGAGAAAGGGGCCGGGGACGAGGGCGCGGCCCATCTCCTCGATCAAGGCGGCCAGTTCGACCATGCCGAGTCCCAGGCCGTCGTATTGCTCGGGGAAAATGATGCCGGTCCAGCCCTGGGCGGCGATCTTGCGCCACAAGGCGGGGTCGTGGGCGGTCGGCGTCTCCATCAGGC
Source organism: Acidobacteriota bacterium (assembly GCA_016201195.1). GTDB lineage: Bacteria > Acidobacteriota > Terriglobia > Bryobacterales > JACQDG01 > JACQDI01. The sequence continues at coordinate 1,048 of JACQDI010000337.1, forward strand.
GGCGCACGTCGGCCATGGGGCATTCGGCAGGGAAGAACTCGCGCGCCGATTTCTGGAGCATCTGTTGAGTTTCCGTGAGTCCGAATTGCATACGTTTTAAAAGAGCGTCACGCAAAGACGCAAAGGGTTTTCTTGGCGGTCTTTGCGTACTTGGCGTCTTTGCGTGAAATAGGCATCAGTAGCTTTTCGGCAGGCCTAGTACGAAGTGGCCGATGATGTTGCGTTGGATCTCGGAAGTGCCGGCCTCGATGGTGTTGCCGCGGGCGCGCAGGAACCCGTAGGCCCAATCGCCGTCGTCGAGAACGGAAGGCGCGCCTTTCTCCAGTTGCGCGTAGGGTCCGAGGATCTCGGCGGCTAGTTGCTGGAAGCGCTGGTTCCATTCGCTCCAGGAAATTTTCTGGATGGAGCCTTCGGGGCCAGGCTGGCCGCGCTGGATGATGCCGCTGATGGCGCGCATCTGGTTCAGCCGCATGATCTCGAGCTCCGCGTAGCTTTGACCGAGTTTCTGGCGTACCACCGGATCCTGGATGCGGTCGAGCGAGCGGGCGAGCTCGAGCAGGCGCTCGAACTGGCGCCGGTACTGCACCTGGACGCCCGCGCCGAGCATGGCGCGCTCGTGCATCAGGGTGCCGAGGGCGACGTTCCAGCCGTCGTTCACGCGGCCGACGACATTTTCGGCGGGCACGCGGACATTTTCGAAGAACAACTCGTTGAACTCGCTTTCGCCCGTCATCTGGCGCAGGCGGCGGACTTCGACGCAGGGGCTGTGCATGTCGACCAGCAGTACGGTCAGGCCCTTGTGTTTGTCGGCGGCGGGGTCGGTGCGGACCACCAACTCGCACCAGTCGGAGGCCCAGCCGTAGCTGGTCCAGATCTTCTGGCCGTTGACGACGAAGTGGTCGCCATCGAGGCGGGCTTCGGTGCGCAACGCGGCGAGATCGCTTCCGGCGTTGGGCTCGGAGAAACCCTGGCACCAAATCTCGTCGCCGCTGAGAATCTTGGGAAGGTAGCGCCGCTTCTGGGCCTCGGTGCCGAAGGTGATCAGGGTGGGGCCGACCAGCACAAGGCCCAGCACGCCGGGCATCGGCGGCGTGCCGAAGCGGGCGGTCTCCTCGGTGAAGATGACCTGCTCCATCAGGGTGGCGCCGCGGCCGCCGTATTCGGTGGGCCACGAGAGCCCCGCCCAGCCTCCTTCGTAGACCTTGCGCTGCCAGGCGCGGAGGAAGACGAAGCGTTCCTCCATGGTCTCGTTGGCCTGCTGAGCTTTCCAGTCGCGCGGGGAGTTGGCCTCGAGCCAGGCGCGCACTTCGTCGCGGAACTGGAGCTCGGAGGCGGTCAGATTGAGGTCCATAGCTCTCCGAGTATACGCCCGGAGGCTGGGAGATGCCGGGCTCCTCTAATCGTCCGCCCGCACCCACCCGTAGGCCAGGTTGTTGCGCATTCCGCCGCGATCGACGTAAGCCATCTTGAGGCGTGAAAGCGCGTCGGCGGGGAAGGCTTTGCGCTTGGCCTTGGGATCGATGCCGTAGAGCTTGGCGGCGTTCAGGCCGAAGATTTTGGCTTTGTCTTCCTTGGCGATCTTCTTGTAGCCGAACTTCTCGCAGATCTCGTCGCTGATCTGGAAGCGCTTGAAGGCGTCGATGCACCACTGGGGCGATCCCCACCACAGGCAGTCCGTGCCCCAGATGACGTGGTCGGCCCCGTAATACTTGATGTTCTTACCCATACCGTGCATGGCCATGACCGGGTGGGCGATGGCCAGCGGGGCGAAGAAGCTGCCGATCTCGGGGTACACGTTCTTGATCTGCGGGTTGCGCTTCTTGAGGTCCATCAGGACGTTGTGCCAGGCGAAGTCGCCGGTGGCGGCGTCGAAGTAGCCGGGCTTGGTGAACTCGGGCTCGCTCACGCCGTGCTGGATTGCGGAGTGGTAGATGACGAAATTCAGGTCCGGATTCTGGAGCGCGGCCTTTTCGACGTCCTTGGGGTTGGCCAAGTGGCCGAGCGTGCGGGACTGGTAGGAGTAGCCCTTGTGGACGCTGAAGAGCTTGATGCCGAGCTTGCGCGACTGCTCATAGAACCAGGCGGACTTGTCGTCGTCGAGCTGGAAGCCACCGCCGGAGCGGCCGGGGTCGGAGTGGCAGTACCACTTCCAGGAGCTGATGCCATATATCTTGACCTCGCGCTCCATCTGGTCCATAGTGGCCGCTTTGTCGATGGAGTTGGAAGCAGTGTCCCAGTAATGGTTAGGGGCGAGGTTGCCCTGGGAGAGGGCGCGCTGCGAGCCGGAGATGTCGTTCAGTTGCTTGCGGGCCTCGGCCATGAGCCAGCTCGGCAGAATGCCGCCGCGGCGGGCGCGGCCCTCCAGCA
>JACQDI010000338.1 GCA_016201195.1 Acidobacteriota bacterium
GAACAGAACGTGGATCCTCCGGAAATCGCAGTTGCGGGCGGCGGCCAGCGTGGCCCGGATCTCCGTGGGGTGATGACCGTAATCGTCCATCACGGTGACCCCGGCCTCGCGGCCGCGCACCTGGAACCGGCGATCCACCCCACTGAACCGGGCCAGTCCCTGCCGGATGGTCTCCACCGGAATCTCCAGCTCCAGGCCGACCAGAACGGCCGCCATGGCGTTCCAGACGTTGTGGCGCCCGGCGGCATCGAGATGAAACTCGCCCAGATCGCGGCCCCGGAAGCGCAGCCGGAAATCGCTGCAAAAATGTCCGCAACGCACGCCCGAAGCCACCAGGTCGGCCGGCTCTCCGCCGCCGTAAGTCAGCGTCCGCCGCCGCACCCGGGCCAGGATCGCCCGCGTGGGTGGATCCTCCACGCACAGGATCGCCGCCCCGTAAAACGGCGCCTTGTTTACAAACTCGACAAAGGCGTCCTGCACGTCCTCGAGCGAGGAATAGCAGTCCAGGTGCTCGCGGTCGATGTTGGTGACCACGGCCAGGATCGGGGCGAGCTTCAGAAACGAGCGGTCGCTCTCGTCGGCCTCGACCACCAGGAAGTCGCTGCGACCGAGCCGCGCGTTCGATCCCATGCCGCCCACCCGGCCGCCGACCACCACTGTCGGGTCGAGCTGCGCGTGGCTCAGCACGGCCGCGGTCATGGAGGTGGTCGTAGTCTTGCCGTGGCTGCCGGCAATAGCGATCCCATACTTGAGGCGCATCAGCTCGGCCAATAGCTCGCCGCGCGGGATCACCGGGATTTGCCGCCGCCGCGCTTCCACCACCTCGGGGTTCGACTCCTGCACCGCCGAGCTGATTACCACCGCGTCCGCATCGTCAACCTGCTCCGCCTGATGCCCTTCGGCGATCCTGGCGCCCATAGCTGCCAGCCGCTCCGTGACCGGCGACAGCTTCAGGTCCGATCCACTGATGTGATAGCCGAGGTTGAGCAGGATCTCGGCGATCCCGCTCATCCCGATGCCGCCGATCCCGATGAAGTGAATCTTCTTCGCCTTAAAAAACAAGCTACAGGCCCTCCAATACGTCTGCCGCCCGTTGGGCTGCGCCAGGGCGCGCCATCCGCCGCGCGGCCGCTTCCATTTCCGTCAACCGCGCCGGGGCGTCGAGCATCGCGCGCCACTCCTCAAACAGCCTCTCGCCGCTTAATTCCCGGTCCTCCACCACGCGCGCGGCGCCGGCAGCCTGCATCGCTTCGGCGTTGCGCAACTGGTGCTGATCGGCGGCAAAAGGAAACGGCACGAGGAGGGAGGCCTTCCCGGCGGCAGCCAGCTCGGCCACCGTCGAGGCGCCGGAGCGGCACACCACCACGTCGGCGCGGGCAAACGCGCCCGCCATGTCCTCCAAGAACGGCGCGACGTGCGCTCTCGCGCCGAGCGCCTGGTAGCGGGAACACACATCATTATATTCGTTTTCCCCGCTCTGGTGAAGAAATACCAGGCGGTCGAGCCATCCGGTGCGCGCGGCGACCGCCGCTGCCTCGGCGGCCGTCGTGTTCAGGCGATGCGATCCCTGGCTGCCTCCGGTAATCAGCACCGTGAACGGCGCCTCGTGGGCCTTGGGCTCGATGCGGAAAAACTCCTCGCGGATGGGAATGCCCGTTACCTCCCACCGGCCGTGCGGAAAAAAACGTCCTGCCTGCTCGAAGCCGAGCAGGGCGCGGCTGGTGAACGGCCCGATCAGCCGGTGGGCAAAACCAGGCATCGCGTTAGGTTCCATCACCACCACCGGTATCTCCTTAGCCCAGGCCATCAGCGTCACTGGGCCGGAAGCGAATCCCCCCATGCTGAACACGGCCCGCGGCTGCTCCTCCTCGAGGATGCCCGCTGCCTGCATGAAACTAGCCGGCAACTCGGCGGCCGTCAGCAGCCGGCGAGTCCAGGAAACCCGTTTCAGCGCCCCGACTCGCAGCACCCGCAGCGTAAAGCCCGCTCGCGGAACCAGCCGCGCCTCCATCCCCTTGCTCGTACCTACAAAAACCACGGTGTGGCCGCGCCGCCGAAGCTCCTCGCCCACCGCCAGCGCCGGGATCACGTGCCCTCCGGTACCCCCGCCGGCCATCACAAAATTCATAGGAGTCAGAAGTCAGGAGTCAGAATAGAACCAGCCAAGCCTCGAGAGCACCATTCTGACTCCTGACTCCTGCTCCTGACTTCTCATCCCGCCCTCTGGCTCACCGAGAGAAGCATGCCGCAGCCCCACATGGCGCAGACCAGCGAGCTGCCGCCGTAGCTGATCAGGGGCAGCGGCATCCCCTTGGTCGGGGCCAGGGCCAGCACTACGCTGATGTTGATCAGCGCCTGGCAGACCAGCATGGCCGTCAAGCCCACCGCCAGGTAGACCCCGAACGGGTCGGGCGCGCGCAGCGCCGCTCGCGTCCCGCGCCACAGGATCACCCCGAAGCTGATCAGCACCGCCACCGCCCCCAGCAGGCCGAACTCCTCGCTGATGACCGCGTAAATAAAATCCGTATGCGGCGCGGGCAGGTAATAGAGTTTCTGCTTGCTTCCCATCAGCCCCATTCCGGTCCAACCGCCGGTGCCCACGGCGATCATCGCCTGGATGATCTGGAAGCCCTTCCCCAGAGGATCCTTCCAGGGATCGAGAAAGATCAGGAAGCGATCCACGCGGTAGCGCTCGATCAGCACGGCGATAATGCCCAAGGGCACAGCCACCGCCGCTCCGATGGCAAAATATCTCCAGTTGAGGCCAGCCGCCCACAGGATCACCGCGCCGATGATCAGCAGTACCAGGGCCGTGCCCAGGTCGCGGCCCGCCAGCACCAGGCCCGCCATCGCCGCCAGCAGCACCCCCGCCGTCCCGATGGTTCGCAACTCGTTGATCCCCCGCGCGCGGCGCTCCAGAAAGTACGCCAGGAACAGGATCAGCGCAGGCTTGGCGAACTCCGAGGGCTGGATGGAGAACGGCCCGATGCGGAAAAAGCGGTGCGTGTTGGCGGTGCGGTCTACGAACAGCACCACCACCAGCGCGGTCAACGACAGCGCCAGCAGGCCGAACACGACCGCCGGATGGCGGAAGTGATGATAATCCCTCTGCATCAGCCAGATCATGCCCAACAGGCCGGCCGCCGCCGCGCCGCCCTGGCGGATCAGGAAAAAGTACGGGCTTCCCTGGGCCCGTTCGGCAATCACCGCCGAGGCGCTGAACACCATCATCAGCCCGAAAAAAACCATGGCGATCACGGCGCCGAACAGGATGCGGTCATTCTTGAGATGCTTGGCCATTATTCCGGCAGGGCCTCCACAAGTTGCTTGAAAACTTTTCCCCGGTGCTCGTAATTCTCAAACTGATCGAAGCTGGCGCAGGCTGGCGCAAGCAGCACCGTATCGCCCGGAACGGCGTGTTCGGCGGTGTAGGAGACGGCACGCTCGATGGTGCCCGCCTCGAGGAGTGGCGCCGCATCGCTAACCTGGGCGCGGATCAGCGGAGCGGCCGCGCCCACCAGCAGCACGCCCCTCGCCTTTTGCCGCAGCAGGTCGCGGAGCACGGTGTAGTCGCTGCCCTTGTCCTTGCCGCCGAGGATCACCCAAAGGTTGCGCTCGAACGCTTCGAGCGCCTTGACCGTGGCGTCCACGTTGGTAGCCTTCGAATCGTTGTAGTAGTCGACCCCTCGCAGCCGGCGGACAAACTCGAGGCGATGCTCAACAGCCCGGAACAACGGCACCGCGCGGCAGATCGACTCCGGGGCCACACCCGCCAGGTACGCTGCCGCCGTGGCGGCGAGCGTATTCTCCAGGTTGTGCGCGCCGCGTATCAGAATCGAGGCCACCTCCGCCAGCCGCGTGCGAGCGCCGGTGCGGTCCCAGACAATCCAGCCCCCCTCGACCGACACACCGGGCGAGACCGGATGCGTTCGGCTGAACCATACCGTCTCACCGCGGGTGTGGCTCCGGTAGCTCACACAAGTCGCGTCGTCGGCGTTGAGAACGGCCACGTCGCCCGGCTCCTGGGTTGAGAACAGCTTCGCCTTGGCCGCCGCGTAGCCCTCGAAGGTGGTGTGACGGTCCAGGTGGTCGGGCGTGACGTTCAGCGCCACGGCGATCTGCGCGCGAAAGGTTTCGATCGACTCCAACTGGAAGCTGGACAGTTCGACAACGTTCCACATCTCCGGCGTAGAAGTCTCCACCATCGCAGTCATGGGCGGATAGGGCGCCCCGATATTGCCTCCCACTTGCACCGGCACGCCGCCCTGGCTCAGCAGGTGGCCGATCAGGGCGGTGGTGGTGGTCTTGCCGTTCGCGCCGGTCACGCCGATCACCGATCCCCGCAGATATCGCGCCGCCAGCTCGACTTCACCGATCACCTCCACACCGCGCGCCCGCGCTTCGACCAGCCGCTCCAGGTCCCACGGCACCCCAGGCGAAACCACGACCAGGTCTTGATCGGCAAACACTTTCAGATCCGTCCCCCCCAAGTGCAGACCGACCCCCATCGATCGCATCCGTTCGACGACGGCTCCGAGCTTCTCCTCTGACTTCGTATCAGTCACCGAAACCCGCGCTCCCCGCGCCGCCAGGAAAGCCGCTGCCGCCTCGCCCGATCGTCCCAATCCCACCACCAAAGCCCGCATTTTTTCCAGCGGCCTCATTCCCTCGGCCCACAACCCACAACCTATCTCAACTTCAACGTCGTCAAAGCGAACAACGCCATCACCAGCCCGGCGATCCAGAATCGGGCGATGACCTTCGATTCGTGCCAGCCCAGCGCCTCGAAATGATGATGCAGCGGGGCCATGCGGAAAATCCGCTTGCCGCGCAGTTTGAAGCTGGCCACTTGCAGTATCACCGACAACGCCTCGACCACGAACACCCCGCCAATAAAAAGCAGCAGGATTTCCTGTTTCACCAGCACCGCCACCGTCCCCAGCGCCCCGCCCAGGGCCAGCGATCCCACGTCCCCCATGAAGACCTCGGCCGGGTGTGCGTTGTACCACAGGAACCCCAGGCTCGCCCCCACCATCGACCCGCAGAAAATAGTCAGCTCGCCGGCCCTGGAGACCCTCTGAATCTCCAGGTAGCTGGCGATCTGCGCGTGGCCCGCCGCGTAGGTCAGGATCGTCAGCGCCCCGGCGGCGATCACCGTCAGCCCGATCGCCAGCCCATCGAGCCCGTCGGTGAGGTTTACCGCGTTGGTGGACCCCACCAGCACCACCACCAGAAACAGGAAGAAGAACGCAAACCCCAACGGATAGGTATAGGGACTCCCCAGCAGGGAATGGATGAGCAGGTCCGGGGACCAGAACTTCACGAACGGCACGTTCATCTGGGTCGAGTAGAGCCCCTTCCTGTGAAGCAGCAGCAGCAGGATCCCCAGCACCAGGCTGATCCCGATCTGCAAAGTGATCTTGCCGCGCCCGGTCAGCCCCAGATTCCGCTTCTGGCGCAGCTTGCGGTAATCGTCCACGAACCCGACCAGGCCGAAGGCGGCCAGGGCGTAAATGGCCAGCCACACGTAGACGTTGCTCAGGTCGGCCCACAGCAACGTTGGCACGAGAATCGAGATGTTGATCAGCAGCCCGCCCATGGTCGGCGTGCCTTCCTTGGCCTGGTGGGATTTGGGACCCTCCTCGCGCACGATCTGGCCGATCTGGAACTGTCGCAGTTTCTGGATCAGCCAGGGGCCCAGCACCAGGCAGATCGCGAGCGCAGTGAGGCTGGCGAAGGCGGTGCGAAAGGTGATGTACCCGAACACACGAAACGGGCTGATGATGGGGAACAGCTTCTGATAGAGCAAGTAATAGAGCATCCGCTTTCAGCACTCAGCCTTCAGCGCTTCTAGCGCTTGTTCCAGCTTCACCCCACGCGAGCCTTTGAACAAGACGACGTCGCCCGGGTGCAGGGCAGTCTTCAGGAATTCGCCGGCAGCGGGGGCGTCCGGGAAGAAGTGGGCGACCGCACCGCAGCGGGCCGCCTCCTCCACCATTCGCCGGGCCGCGCCGCTGACGCCAACCACCAGGTCGACCCCGGCCTGCGCCGCCTTGCGTCCCATCTGGCGATGCAACTCCCCGGAGCTTTCTCCCAACTCCAGCATCTCGCCCAGCACGGCGACGTGCCGGGCGCCGGGGGTCGCCCGCAGCAGCTCCAGCATCGCCTCGGCCGCGCGCGGGTTTGAGTTGTAGCAGTCGTTGATGATGCGGATCCCCCGGATCTCCGAGATTTCCCCTCGCATGCGAACGGGCTC
>JACQDI010000339.1 GCA_016201195.1 Acidobacteriota bacterium
ACCGCGTCGATCCGCTGCCGAAGGCTCGATAGCAGCCCCTCCGCGTCGCAGCCGATGACTTCGGCGACGGTGCGGATGTCGGAGAGGATGTCGTCGAGCGAGTGCGGCTCCAGGTTCAGGATCCGCGGGCGTGAGGACAACTGATCAACCGACTGCTCGACACGGTCCGAGGAGACGGCGCAGACCTCGCACAGCCGCTGGGTCAGGATCAGGTCAGGCCGCAGCCGTTCGAGCAGGGGCAGGTCCAACTCATACAGCGAGCCGGCGGTGACCAGGGTGGAGCTGACCGACGCATCGATCTCGTGGCTCGAAAGGCCGGCCGGAATGTTGGTGCGGGTGACGTGCGGTAAACTCGCCGCCTCTGGCGGGTAATCGCACTCGTGGGTGACCCCGACGAGCGATGTGCCCTGGCCCAGCGCGAACACGATCTCGGTGGCGCTGGGGAGCAGGGAGCAGATCCGCACGGCGGCTAAGGCTGGCGGGCGAGCGTCCACTGGCGCCGGCTCACCCAGTAATAGGATCCGAACATCAACGCCGCGTAGAACAGGTCGCCCAAGACGGTGTTGCGGAAAAACGGGATTGCCGCCACATAGCAGGCAGCGAGTCCGGCCGCGGTTTTCGGGTACATCGTGCCCATCAGCCAGACGCCGAAGTTGCTGACTGCGAAAAACACCACCGACCCGGCGAGGGAAGCCCCGGCGACCCGAGCGGCCGTGATCCGGTGTCGCAGCGTGAACCCGATCAGCCCGACCAGCAGGAACGCGATCCAGGTGTACGGGGTGAACCAGCGGTATTGACCGTGATACAGAAGGTGGACCACGGCGTAATCGCTGAGCATCAGGGCCAGCAGAGGCGCCAGCAGTGCGTCGCGCTTGCTGCGGAACGTCGATCCGCTGAACAGGAACATCGCCGCCATCGGGGTGACGTTCCACGGGTGGGGGATCAGGCGCAGCACAATCGCCGCCAGAACATACAGGTAAGGCATCGGGTCTCCTCCAGGGTCCTATAATAGCAAAAGCTACTTCTTGGCAAACACCAGTTTCTGCTGGGCCTCGCCCATGTCCGAGGCCAGCTCCCGGTCGCTGGTGTAGCTCTTGCCGTCGCCGGCAAGCGTCCAGCGATCCTTGATGCGGATTTTGTTGCCCTGGATCTCGAAACTGGATTCGGTGATCAGCACCTTCTCCTCCCAGTGGGTCTTCGATTTCCAGGTGTTGTTCGCCACCTGGTTGGTGTTTTCCTCGCCGTCGGTGGTGAGGTTTCGAGTCGAGGTTTGCTCGCCCTGAGCGGTCTTGGAGGTGACCTTGATCTGGAGTTTCGGCTCCTTGTGATCGATCACGCTGACCTGGCTCTCCGGGGCGGGCAGCGGGCCGAATTCGCTCTTGGCCACCTGGAGTTCCCAGGTGCCGGAGAAATTCGGATTGTCCTGGGCGAGCGCAGGGAGCGACAGCGCCAGAACCACCAGAAACAGTTTCTTCATCATAACCTCCATGAACTGCCTACTGTCTACTTCTTCGCATACACCAGCCGTTGAATCACGTCCCCACGCTTCGTCACCAGCACGCGCTCGTTGATCAGGGTCTTGCCGCCGTCGGCGAGGCGCCAGCGCTCGGTGAAGTGAGTGGGCGGGCCCTTCGCGTACAGGTCAAACTCGGTGATCAGCATGCCTTGGTCCCAGCGGCTGTGCGAGCGCATGGTGGTGCCCTGGGACACGTTGGTGTTTTCGGCGCCGTCGGTGGTGTAATTGAACTCTTCGCTGAACTGGCCCTGGGGAAGCAGTAGCGTCGTTTTCCACTTGATCTTGGGCTCGCGATGCGTGATCACGTCAGTCGATTTCTTGGGAGGCGGTATTCTGCCGAAGTCGCTCCTGTCGAGGACCAGCTCCCAGGTGCCCGAAAAATTCGGCTTGCCCTGGGCGAACAGCGCCCAGGCCAGCGCCAGAAACAATACGCACCATCGCTTCATTCTCAATTCGTCCTTACCTCGTCCAGCCATTTCTGAATCTCGCCGCTCAGCTCGGCGACCAGCTTCGGGTTCTGCTTTCGCAGATTGGTCCTCGGTGATCAGCTCCGTCATGTAGCGTCCATTTTCCCAAACCTCGGTCCGGTTGCGCCACAGATCGTGAAACGGGTCGCGGCCACGGCCGCCGGAGTAGCAAAGGTGCGAGTAGCAGTCGATGCAGCCGGAGAGAAAGCCGAAGGAGCCGTCGAACGCCTGGGCGTTGGGCAAGCTCTCCGGCGCCGAGCCGACGTGCCACTTTCCCACCAGGCCGGTGCGGTAGCCGCGCGGTTTCAGGGCTTCGGCCAGGGTGATCTCACTGCCCCTGAGGCCGACCACGCCGGGGGCCGACTCGACGATGTTGGGGACGCCGCAGCGCAGCGGGTAGCGGCCCGTCAGCAGCGCTGCCCGCGAGGGAGAGCAAACCGGCGCCGCCGAGTAGAAATCGGTAAACCGGGCGCCAGCCGCGGCCAGGGAATCGATGTTCGGTGTCTTGATGTCGGTCGAGCCGTAACAGCCGACATCCCCGATTCCCTGGTCGTCGGTGTAGAGAACGATGACATTCGGAGGCCGGGCCGGAGGCGGCGTCAGCAAGGCGGCGGTTGAGGCCAAAAACCGGCGGCGGCTCCAGGATTCCGTCATCTCAAGGGTCGACTGTAATTGTACCTCGCATGTTCGGATGAATCGTGCACTGGTAGTTGATCGTCCCCGGCTGGGTGGCCTTCAGCCGGAAACTGCCCCCGGAGTGCATCAATCCGGAGTTGAAACTCCGGTCGAGGTTGGCGACGTTGTGATCGAACTCATCGCCGTTGTAGAAAGTGACCACGCTGCCCACCTTCACCCGCATATTGTTGGGCACAAATTTGTAGTTGAACATTACGTTGTCGGGTTGGGTGCCGCTGGCCTTGCTCGCGATCTGATTGACCCGGAACACAAAGTCGGTCGTCTTGGCCTGCATGTGACAGGAGGCGCACCCGTTGGTGTTGCTGGGCGCGCTTTGGTAGGTCCGGTCGGGCCGATACGAGACGTATTCCCACTCGCCGTTGCGAAACTCCTTGTACGCGGTGCCAAACCCGCGCTCCTTGCGCATCACGAACACCGTGGTGAGTTGGTCGCGCACGAAATGGCCCTCGTCGTCGAACAAGATGTTGTTCTGGGCGTCGCGCTTCGACGACCACTGCTCGAACACCAGGATCGAGCCGTAGGCATACGACGGATCACCCGGCTGGAACGAGGCCGCGATGTCGTTGCCGTAAATGACCCGGATCTGGGCAGTGTCGGGCCGGTCGAACACCTGCAGCAGTTGGTACAGGTCCTGGTAGCCCTCCGGGAAGCCGATGCGATCCACCAGCGGGGCGGGCAACTGCGGTGTTTGGGACTGCGCCACCACCAGCAGGGCCCCCGTCACCAGAACGACCAGTGTTGATACCAACTTCAAACGTCTCATAAGGTACGACCCCCTCTATGCCTTGGAAATATAGCACGAGTGCGACGCCGGTTCCAGACCGTAGCCGCAGAGTTTACATTCGTGTACGGAAGCGTCTATTGAGCAGCAGGCCTGGCGCTACTCATAGTGGTTAATCTCCTTCATCAGCTCCAGCTCTTTGGGCGTAAGCTGCGGCAGGTGCCGGATGAACAGCACCAGCTTCCAGTTCTCTTCGTCCTCGCCGTCCCAGCCCGGCATGCCGGTGAACCGAATGCCGTTCATGATGATGTAGAACAGCTCTCCGTCGCAGAGGACCTGGGTGCTGCTTTCGCGGAGGTCCGGCGCCGGAGGGTAGAGGCCTTCGTTGATCGGCATCTTGCCACTGCTATCGTTGGCGTGGCAGACGGCGCAGTGGTCGGCAAAGTGGTCGCGGGCTTCCGCAATGCTGAGCGGTGTCGGGGGCAGAGGATTCTGGAGGTCCCTCACCCCGCGCGAAGTCGCCAGCCGCCGTGCGTGGCGCGCGAGCATCGCCTCCAGGCTGGTGGGCTTTTCCCACGCGCTGAAGCTGCGAGTGGACAGAAGCCGGTACCCCCAGAACGCAGCGGCCACAAGGGTGACCACCGTCGCTAGGCCAAGCACTCGTCCCGTGCGCATCGCACACCTCCGGCTGAAGTCCAGAGTGGACCGGCGGCTAGATTCTGAGGTTGGTGATGGGGACGGCGTCGTGTCGTGAGCGGGCGAAGAAGCCGCGCCCCGGGCTCA
>JACQDI010000383.1 GCA_016201195.1 Acidobacteriota bacterium
GACGCTGGGGGAGACGCCAGTGACGGGGCTGCGGAGGTCGTCGCCGACGCTGGAGAACGCGTTTGTCACGATCCTGAGGAGCAAGACCGGGGAGCAAGAGGCGCCGCCGTTTCCGCGAGGACGTGGCGACACAGAAACGCGGAGACGCGGAGACGCGGAGACGGCGATTGGCGCTTACGAGTTGCGCAAGAGGTTCGGCAGCTTCGAGGCCGTCAAGGGCGTGACGCTGGAGGTGCGCTACGGGGAGATTTATGGGCTGCTGGGGGCCAACGGCGCGGGCAAGACCACGGTGATCAAGATGCTGTGCGGGTTGCTCGAGCCTACGCGCGGCAAGGTACGACTGATGGGCAAGACGCGCAGGCTGCGGCGCGGCTCGCTGCGGCGGCAGATGGGATACATGTCGCAGAAGTTTTCCCTGTACGACGATTTGACCATCGCCCAAAACCTCGACTTCTACGCGGGCGTCTACGGCGTGCCGCCCCAGTGGCGCGCGGCGCGGCGCCAGTTGGTGCTCGAAATGGCGGGTCTCGAGAAGGGAGCCAATTTACTCACCGGGCGGCTGCCGGGAGGATGGAAGCAGCGGGTGGCCTTCGGCGCGGCCATCATGCACGAGCCGCGGGTGCTGTTTCTCGACGAGCCGACCTCGGGGGTCGACCCGCTGGCGCGCCGCTCGTTCTGGCGGCTGATTCACGAGCTGGCCGATGAGGGGGTGGCTGTCCTGGTCACCACCCATTACCTGGAAGAAGCCGAGCAGTGCAACCGCCTGGGCCTGATGGCCGACGGCGAGCTGATCGCGCAGGGCACGCCTCGGGAGGTCAAGAATCAAATGCGCGAGCACCTGCTGGAGGTGGAAACCGACCAGCCGCAGCGGGCGCTCGCCGTGCTGGCGGAGCATCACGGGCGCCACCGCGTGTCGCTGTTTGGGGCGTGGCTGCACGTGGTGGTCGAGCATCCGGATCGAGGGGCCGAGGAAGTGAAAGCGCAGCTCGACGGCGCGGGCCTCGCCGTACGGAGGATGGATGAGATTCCCGTGTCGCTGGAGGATGTGTTCATTTACCTGATTGAGCAGAGGAACACGTGAAGCACATTCTGGCGCAGGCTCGCAAGGAACTGACGCAACTAAGGCGGGACCGCCTCAGCCTGGCCCTGGCGTTTTTGTTTCCCCTGGGGCTGTTCGTGCTGTTCGGCAAAGCGATCACCCTGAAGGTCTCCAACATCGGGATCGGCGTCGAGGACCTGGACAACACCCCGCTGAGCCGGGCCTACCTGGAGTCGCTGGCGGCGTCGCAACGGTTTCGGATCGCGGCAGGATCCGAGCGGGACCTGGAGGCGGGGCGGATCCGGGGGGTGGTCATCATCCCGCCGGGATTCGAGCGGAACCTACACCGTGGCGCGCCAGGCGCCGTGCAGGTGCTGGTCGACGGCTCGGACGCGAATACGGCTACTGTAATCGGCTACAGCATCCAGGCGGTGACGCATGCGTTCCGGCTGCGGTTGGCCAGGGAGCGGGCGTCGCCGCCCGTCGGGCCGCAAATCCGCATGTGGTACAACCCGGGCTTGGAGGAGGAGCAGAACTTCGCTCCCGGGGCGCTGGCCCTGGTGCTGATCCTCGCCCCGGCGCTGCTCACCACCCTGGCCATGGCCCGCGAGCCGGAGCAAGGCACCGTGATTCAGGTTTACGCCTCGAGCCTAACCGCCAACCAGTGGCTGCTGGGCAAGGCCCTAGCCTATTACCTGGTGGCATGCGGGCAGTTTGCGGTCACCTTTGGCGCGGGGCGCGTGCTGTTCGGGTTTCACTTCGAGGGCCCGGCCGGACCGCTGCTCGCGGGCACCCTGATCTACCTGGGCTGCGCGGTGTTCTTCGGCCTGCTGGTGGGCGCGGTGATGGAGAACCAGAGCGCAGCGATTCAGCTCGTGCAGTTCGCCGGGTTCCTGTTTTCGCTGCTGCTTTCCGGACTGATCTTTCCGGTGTCGAACATTCCGGCCTCGATCCGCTGGGTGTCGTGGGTGGTGCCGGCGCGGCACTACATCGATCTGGCCCGGGACGCGTTTCTGCGGGGCAGCGGGTGGGATCTGGCGGCGCAGCCGATTGCGGCGCTGGCTGTGCTGGCGCTGCTCTTTTACGGCGCAGGGCGGATGCGGCTGCGGCGGATGCAGTTTCGGGATTGAATGATGCGCACAGTACGCGACAGCCGGCTGTGGGCGCTCACGGTGAAGGAGCTCCACCTGCTGCGCCACAACAGGCGCCTGGTGGTGCAGCTCACCGTGCCGCCGACCGTGTTTGTAGTGCTGATGGGGTTCGCCCTCAACCCCAAGGTGCGCGATCTGCAGTTGGGCGTGGCCGATCTGAGCCGCACGCCGGCGAGCCGGGAGCTGATCGCTGCGGTCAGTGAGAACCTGGTTTTCCGTGTGGCCGGCTATTACCCGTCGGCTGAGGCGCTGGGCGCCGAAATTGGGATGCGCCGCCTGGACCTGGGGTTGATCATTCCGCCCGATTACGACCGGCTGCTCGCGCAGAAGGCGCCCGCGCCGGTGCAGGTCCTCATCGACGCCGTCAACGCCAACACCGGGTCGATCGCCGCCGGATACCTGGGGCAGATCTTTGCCGACTATAACGCCCGCTCGGCGGGAGGGGCTCCGCCTGGGATGATCCGCGTGGCGGCGTCGGTCACGGTGCTGTTTAACCCGGGCCTGGAGACGTCGTGGTTCGTGGTCACCGGGGTGATGTCGATGCTGCTGATCATCAATGGGGCGCTGGTGGCCTCCGGGCTGGTGGTGCGGGAGAAGGAACTGGGCACCATCGAGCAGTTGCTGATGACCCCGGCCCAGACGCTGGAGATCCTGCTGGCCAAGACCTTTCCGATCCTGATCCTGCTGGTGACCGACCTGCTGGTGTCGCTGGGCATCACGCGGCTGGTGTTCGGCCTGCCGATGCGCGGGAGTCTGGCCCTGCTGGTGCTGGTGGGGATGATGGCGGGCTTCGCCGGCATCGGTATCGGGGTCCTGATTTCCACTGTATCGCACACCCAGCAGCAATCTCAGTTGCTGGCGTTCTTCATCATCCCGCCGCTGGTGATTCTGTCGGGAGCGGTGACGCCGACCGAGAGCATGCCCCGCGTGCTGCAGTGGGCGGCCGTGATCAACCCGCTGGGGTACCTGGCGAAGGCTGTCCGGGGGATCGTGTTGAAAGGGGCGGGGGTGGAGGTGTTGTGGCAGCCGCTCCTCGGGCTGCTGGTGTTCGCGGTGCTGCTCTACGGATCGAGCGCGGTGGTATTCCGGCGGCAGATGGGGTAGGCGGGTCTCGCTGCGGAGCCGGCGGGGCGTGGCGAGCAGTGGCAGTATCTGAGCGGTGAAGATGACGCGGCTGAGCTGCCATCGGGTCCGGTCCAACGAGGTGCGCCTGTGGCTGAGCGTGATCGCCTACAACCTGGGAAACCTGTGGCGACGGCTGGTGCTGCCGAAGAGGATCGACGGTTGGTCCTTGACCAGCTTGCAGCAGCGGCTGGTGAAGACGGGCGGTCGGCTGATCAAGCATGCCCGTCACTACTGGCTGCTGCTGGCGGAGAGCCACTTGACGCGGCGGCTGTTCGGAGCGATGGTGCGGCGGATCGAGGCGCTGCCGGGGTGCCCGCTGGGCCCAGCGGGGTAGCCGGGAACGCAGAGGGAGGCAAGCTTGATTGAAAGACGCGGCGGAGGGGGGGACGTGTGTCAAGAAGTCGCCTCCGGGGGCGCAGTTTTCGGCGCCGCAGGGGCCGGGAGGTGGCAGGAGCAACCCATACGGGCCATACCGAAGTCGGCGGCGCCGAAAAAGTCATGCTGCTGGTGTCATGCTGCGGGTTGACGCGGGGGGTGGGTGGGGGTATATATTTGCCTTGTACCGGAGCCAAAATGGAAATTCCGGCTGATTCATGGAAAAGGGGTGTTCCATGATGCTTCGACTCGTCGCTGTGCTCGCGCTGTGCTCTTCCTGTCTCTGGAGTCAGGATTTCAGGGCAACTATCTCAGGCTTGGTTTCCGACCCCAGCGGGTCGGCCGTTCCTGAGGCCACAGTTCGCGCCGTCAAGGACGGCACCAACGAAACCAAGGAGACCAAATCCAACGCGCAAGGGATCTATGTGATCCCTTTTCTTGATCCCGGCACGTACACGGTCAGTGCTCAGGCATCCGGATTCAAGGATCTGAAGCGCGTCGGCATCGTGCTGCGTGTCGCGGACCGCCAGAACCTGCCGCTGATTTTGGAAGTCGGCCAGGTCACCGAAAGCATTACTGTAACCGGCGACCAGGAGTTGATCCAGACCGCTACTGCGGGCCGTGGCCTCAACTTCGACCCGATCAAAGTGCAGGAGTATCCGCTCAACGGGCGGCAGAGCTACATGCTGATGGCGCTGACGCCCGGCGTGCTGTTCACACAGGAGCAGTTCGGATCGTCGGGCTTCTCCGGAACGCGCGGCTGGGACGTGAACGGGTCCTACACGATCAACGGAGGCCGCACCGGCACCAACCAGTTCCTTCTGAACGGAGCGCCGATCTCGACCGACGGCACCTGGCAGATCGCGCCGAACGTGGAAGCGATCCAGGAATTCAAGGTGATGACCAACACCTATGACGCCCAATACGGGCGGTCGGGCGGCGGGCACGTCAACACGACGATCAAGTCCGGCACCAACGACTGGCAC
>JACQDI010000384.1 GCA_016201195.1 Acidobacteriota bacterium
CCCGTGGACACGAGGAGTGTAGGCCATGCCTGATTCGCCGTGCAGCTTCTGCGGGCAGGAGCGCTACGACAAGCGGACCATCGAGTACATTTACAGCTATCAAGGCAAGCACCTGCTGGTGCCGAACACGCCAGTGGAGGTGTGCCTGAACTGCGGAATGAAGTATTACGATGCGGCGGTCCTCGAAGAAATCGAGCGCCGGTTCTTTGCGATTGAGAACAAGACTGAGGAACCGGACCGATACGTGCAGGTGCCTGAAAAGGCTTACCAATAGTATTCGCCGAACGGGGCCGAGCCGGAGGTCGAGATGCGCCGCGAAATCGGCTGCCGCGCGGCGCGTCACATCGCCGAGAAGCACACCCTGGAAAAGGCGGCGGAGATGTATCTTGAGGTGGTGAGATGAAGCACAATGCACCGGCAGCCGGGCGTGGGGCGGACAGTCCTGCCTGCGCCAACGGCAGCGCCGAAACCGGCAGCATCCGTCAGAACAACAGCTTCAATCCAAACTGGATGATCCGCTGGTTCTCGTCCACCACGGCGGTGATCCGGCCTCTCTGCGACGACGAGATGTTACTGGTCGGTAGCCGGAAGTTCGGGTGATTGAACACATTGAAAAACTCAGCGCGGAACTGCAGGTTCACCCGCTCGGTGATGCCGGTCGACTTCAGCACCCCCAGGTCGGTGTTGAAGAACCCCGGTCCTCGCAAGATGCCGCGGCCCGAATTTCCGAACGTGCCCGGCGCGTTGACCACAAACCGCGACGTATCGAACCACTGCACGAGCTTATCGGCCAGCGCCCGGCTGTCGCTCAGCTTGGCTGAGCCGCCGATGTAGTCCGCCCGGTCGCCGCCGACGCCGCTGAAGGAGTTGTCCACCCCGCTCGACACGGTGAAGGGGAACCCGCTCTGCCGCACCAGGATGGAGTTCACCTGCCAGCCGTTGAGCAGCTTGCCGGCCGCGGGGCTCACGTGCAACTTGGGGACTTCCCACAGATTCGAGAACTTGAAGTTATGCGGGACGTCGAAATTCGCCAGACCCCGGCTGATGCCCCGGTTGAACGGGTTTGCCGCCGACACGTCGTCGATGTTCTTGGACCACGTGTAGTTGGCCAGAATCGTGAACCCATGGCCGAAGCGCTTCTCCAGGTTCCACTGCAGAGAATGATAGCTGGAGTTACCCGAGCCGTCGTTGCGGGTCACCGGACCGAAGTTCGGATAGACTCGGCGGTCCTGGGTGTTGCCCACGGTGGCGCCGGGGCGGAAAATCGCCGGATTCTCGGCGATCCCAAGCTGCAGGAACGTGCCCTTGTTTCCCAGATAGGCGACGCTCGCGACCCAGTCCGTGCCGAGCTGCCGCTCGAGCCGGGTGGACCACGTGATCAGGCGCGGAATCTGGTAGTCCTTGGCGAAATAGGCCCGGACGTCGTTGAGGGGGGCGAACACGAACTCCGGCCCCGGCACGTCCGGCCCGAAGTTCGACGGGAACGGATTCGCCTGTCCCTTGCTGCCGAACGGATCTTCGAAGGCCACGTCGGTGATGGTGAAGGTTCCGGCAAACGGCGCGACGTTGGCGAATGGGTTGTAGTTGCTGGCCTGGATGGGCGTGTAGTAGAAGCCGCTTCCCAGGCGCAGGCTGGTCTTGCCGTCCTGGGTCAGCCGGTACGCCAGTCCGACCCGCGGGCCGATGTTCGACCAGTTGGGATCCGAGCCGCCCACCGGACACCCCGGATCGTTGTTCTCGCCGCCATACAAAAACCCGAGCGGCGCATTCGGATATCGCTTGGAGCGCGTTGTGGTCCCCGGCTGGAAGCACAGTACACGGCCCTCGCGGTCGAAATACGGAAGATATGGATCCCACCGTACGCCGAGGTTCAGTGACAGGCGGTCGCTCACCT
Organism: Acidobacteriota bacterium; assembly: GCA_016201195.1. GTDB lineage: Bacteria > Acidobacteriota > Terriglobia > Bryobacterales > JACQDG01 > JACQDI01. Next base: position 1,895 of record JACQDI010000384.1, read on the forward strand.
TCCAGTTGTCCTGGACGAAGAAGCCCCAGCGCGTGCCCAGCAGGAACTTGAACTCGCCGCCGCCCTGCCGGTACTGGGACGCCCGGCCGAGCATGAAGTCCGCCAGCCCGTCGCCCGAGAGCTGGCCGTTGAAGGTGAAGTTGCCCGCCATCTGGAAGGTATTGATGACGTGATTGCGCACCCGCACGGCCTCGCCGCCGAAGCGCAGCTCGTGCGCCCCCTTCACTTTGGTCACCACCTCGCGGATCGTGAAATCCCCGCGGTCGAAATCCCCCAGGTGGTTGGTGCCGATGCCGAAGCCACCTGTAACGGACATAGCCAGCTCTGGTGGGGCGTTCAGCTTCTTGACGTGCTCCGGCCCGAGGACCTTTACCCCTGCTGCCGCGAACCCGAAGTCGGCGCTCGAGAGCGACCCGCCCCGCTGGCGGTTCACACCGAACGTGCTGTTCACCAGCAGCGTCGGCGACAGGGTCCAGGTGTGGTTGATCGAGATGTTCTGCACGCGCACGGCATTGCCCGCCGAAGTGGCGGCCAGGATGTTCTGCGGCCCCACGAACGGCGGCGCATCAAAATCCGTGAAGTAATACCGCCCGCTGATCTGGTGCCTCCCCGCCGTGTAGTCGGACTTGATCATGAACTGGTTTTCGGTCTGGATGATCGGCGTTCCGGGGAAGGTCACTTGCCGTCCGACGCCGTTCGGCAGCGGGATCCGCTTCAGGAAGTACTGCGAGACCGGATTGATCCGGCTGGCGGGGATGATGTTGCCGGGTACCGCCGTCCGCGACACCGGATCGATCAGTTGCCTGCCCGGCAGCAACGACGAGAAGTCCCCGTTCCGTTCCGCCGCGGTCGGCACAAACGAGATGATGCCGGCGGGCGTGTTGCGCAACCGCGTCCCTTGGAAGGTGCCGAAGTAGAACAGCTTGTCCTTCTTGATGGGCCCGCCCAGGCTGCCGCCAAACTGGTTGCGCTTCAGAGCGTCCTGCACGGGAGCGAAGAACTGCCGCGCATTCAGCCTCCCGTTCCGCAGGAAGTGGAACGCGCTTCCATGGATATCATTAGTACCAGAGCGGGTGATGATGTTCACGATGCCGCCCCCGGCGTTGCCGTATTCCGCCGTAAAGTTGCTGGCCTGGAGGTTGAACTCCTGCACCGAGTCCGGATTCGGGAAGGGCAGGCTCACGTTGATATACGTGTCGTTGTGGCTGGTGCCATCGAGCTGGAAGTTCACCTGATAAATGCCGGCGCCGTTGACTCCGGCCGTCTCCTCTCCGGGATACACGCCGCCATGGCCGCAGATCTGGCAGTTGTTGCGGCCCAGGTCGATGGTCCCGGCGGCCAGATAGACCAGCCGCTCCGGACGCCGTCCGTTGAGCGGCAGTTCGACGATGCGTTTTTCATCCACAAGCTGGCCCGCCGCCGCCGTCCGCGTCTGGATCAGCTCGGCCTCAGCCTGGACCGTCACCTGCTCCGTCACCGCGCCGACTTGCAGTGTGACGTTTTGCGTCGCCATCCGGTCTACCGTCAACTGCATACCGGATTGGACATAGCCTGTAAACCCCTGCTTCTCCACCCGCAGCTCGTAATTGCCGACCGGCAACCGGGAAAACAGGAACGATCCGGTGGCGTCGGTGGCTACGTTCTGGACAAAGCCGGTCTCCGTGTTGCGAACCGTCACCCGAGCATCCGGGATGAAGGCGCCCGTCGAATCTCGAACAGTTCCCCCGAGGCTCGCCGTTGTGAACTGGGCAGATAAGATCCCGCTCAGCAGAAACATCACAGCAAGTAAGTTTTTCATCGACCTCACCTCCCAACCAGAGTTTAAATTCTGGCGTCCTGGATGAGCCTAGTATACACGCAAGCGCCTTCGATGAGCAACATCATTTCTCGTACACCGTTTTTCATACTGCATTAATTGAGGTCACCCTCGGCAGCAACAGGGCCGTGATATCTATCGGCGAACTTTCTGAATGCGCGTTTTGTTGCGTAGCGCCGTCGTTTGGGCCGCGGCTACCACTGCCCGTTGTTAACTACCAAGACAAGGCGCGGCACGTACCTCGGGCGTCGGAGCCGAAGAGATCATGAAACACGAGTACGATTCACTCACGGTGTGGCCGCGCCGCGAGGACCTTGCCTACCGCTTCCCATACGCCTCATCCAGCACCTCCACCACGTGCAGTACCCGCTGGTTGCGGCCGAAAAGCTCGGCGCCGGCGCGGAGCTGGAGCATGCAGCCGGGGTTGGCGGTGACCAGGGTGTCCGCGCCGGTGGTGGCGGCCATCTGCATCTTCTTCTCGAGCAGGCTCATCGACATCTCGTTGTGCTGGACGTTGTAAACGCCGGCCGAGCCGCAGCAGAGGTCCGACAGCGGCAACTCGCGGAACTTCAGGCCGGGGACGGCCTCCAGCAACTGGCGGGGCTGTAAGCGGACCCGCTGGCCGTGGGCCAGGTGACAGGAGTCCTGGTAGGTTACGGTAATATCGAGCGATCGCATCTCGCGGTTGAGGTCGATCGAGCCGAGAAACTCGGTGATGTCTTTGACGCGGGCGGAGAAAGCGCGGGCGCGCTCGGCCCAGGCGGGATCCTGCTCCAGCAGCTCGCCATATTCTTTGAGTGTGGACCCGCAACCGGCGGCATTGGTCACAATCGCTTCGTACCCGCCGGATTCGAAAGCCTCGATGTTGCGCCGGGCCAGGTCGCGCGCGATGTCGCGGAGGCCCGCGTGGACGTGGAGGGCGCCGCAGCAGCTCTGCCCGGCGGGCACGGTGACCTCGCAGCCGTTGTGTTGGAGCACGCGGACGGTCGCCTCGTTCAGCCGCGAGAAGGAAACGTTGGCCAGGCAGCCGGCGATAAAAGCCACCCGGTGTTGGCGCTCACCGTGAGCCGGAAACGTTTTTCCGATCTGGTCGAAGAAAAACGGGCGCTCGGCGGGAGGCATGAGCCGCTCGAGCTTCCCCAGCCGCCCAAACGCCTCGAGCACGCGGCTCGAGCGCACCAGGCGCCGCAGCCCGCTCCACTGGTAGAACGCCGCCAGGTTGCCGGCAAGCGTCATCAGACCGGGCGATACCAGCAGATGCCGGTAAACGAGGCTCCGCGCGAGGCGCGACAGCAGCGGCCGCGGGCGGATCTGCTCGATGTGGGCGCGGGCCGCCTCCACCAGCTTCCCGTACTCGACCCCCGAGGGGCAGGCCGTCTCGCAAGCCCGGCAAGCCAGGCACAGTTCGATGTGTTCTACATAGGTATCGGAAATGGGGATGCGCCCGGCGGCCACCTGCACCATCTGGTAGACGCGGCCGCGCGGCGAATCCATCTCCACGCCCAGCTCCCGGTAGGTCGGGCAGGCGTTCAGGCACAGGCCGCAGTGGACACAGCGGTCGAGATCGGCCTGCCGGGGCTGGTCGTGGAGCAGGACGTTTTCAGAGACGATTGTAGAGTCGGCCATGATTGAGGAGATGGCGCGGGTCCAGATCGCGCTTGATCCGGGCCATCATCTCCAGCTCGGGCCCGGGGTCGGCCCACAATTCGACCTGGCTCTTGTCCGGGGTCGCACAGGATTCTACCACCGCGTAGAGGCCGGCGGCGCGGGCGCGAATCGTGAGGTCCGCCGGCGATCCTGGGCAGTGGACATAGGTAACGCCCGAGCCGGCGCGGGCCAGGGCCGGGGATTCACCAGCCACCGTGAACGCCTCGCCCAGCCGCGCAAGCGTGGTTGAGAGCCGCACCACGGCGGCCGCGTCGTTCCACCGGCACAGGGCGGGGAAGTCGCGGATGGCGACCCACAGCCGCCCGGCCTGTTCGGCGTCGAGCGCGGCAAACTCCGAGCTGTCACGCGCCAGACCTTTCAGCTCGCGTTCGTAGCGCGCCATGACCGCTTCAATCCCGCCGGCCTCGACCGCCAGCAGGTAACCACCGGGCAGATCGAACCCCAGCCTGGAGGCGAGCGCCGGATTGAGCAGTTCGATCGCCGCCGGCTGGAGCACGCTGCGCAACACTGCGTCGCGGGCCTTCAGCGCCGCGTCGAGCGAAGGAAACGAAAGCAGGAAGGTCCTCTCGCACGGCGGCCGCGGGTAGACCCGAAAATTTATCCGGGCGATGGCGGCGAGCGTGCCGAACGAACCGATCAGCAGCTTGGCCATATCCAGGCCGGCCACGTTCTTCACCACCATGCCGCCCGAGCGTACCTGTTTGCCTTCGAGTGTGACGAAGGTCATGCCGATGATCATGTCGCGCGCCGAGCCGTAGAGGCGCCGGCGCGGCCCGCAGCAATTGGCTGCCACCACGCCGCCCACCGTCGACTCCTCGGCGAGCGGCGGATCAAGCGGCAGCATCTGGTTGTTCTGTGCGAGCAGCTCAGCGAGCTCGTGGAACGGCAGCCCCGCTTCCACGCTGATGGTAAGATCCTTCGGCTCGTACTCCGCTACGGCCGGCAGGCGCGCCGTGGATACGACCGCCTCGGCCGGCGTCACCGGGCCTCCCATGGAGTGCTTGGTGAAGTGGCCTCCCAGCTCGACGCTCTGGCCCTGAGAGCCGCAGCGTGCCAGGACCTCGCTTAGTTCGTTGATGTCGGCGGGTTCCAGGGGCATTCAGGCTTATTCGATGGTGAACTTGTGGCGGCCCTCGGCCGACTGTCTGCCGAGCAGGTCCCGCGCCTCGAGCCGGATCGTGTACTCGCCCGGCGCTATGCCGCTTTCCAGGTTCAGGTTGAAAAGGGCGTGCACGTACCGGCGCGGATAGAAGGAAGTGCCCTTTTCCTCGGCCCGCTCGGGCTGCTCGAAGATCACCTTCTCCTCGGCATTGAGCACAGCCAGATGATAATCCACATGGACCAGATTCTTCTCGCCCGTCTGGTAACCGGTCATATCGAAGCTCGCCCACAGGACGTCGCCGCGACGATAGGCGGCCAGCGGCAGTGGATCGCCTTCCTCCTGCCGGGAGAACGCGAAGTTTCGCACCACCAGGGTCTGGCTCGGCTCGACCTCGCGGCCCCGAACCTGGAAGGTGATCTCGTGCGAGACCTGCCCCTTAGACAACACGTCGGTAACCTGGATGGCAAACCTGTACCGGCCCGAATCGGCAAACGGGGGCAGCGTGGGAGAGAAGCGGGCGCGCGGCATCCAGCGGGCGTCCTGGGGCGCGAGCTCGGTGTCGACCTTGCCGATCTCCGGCTCCACAAACGGCACGCCCTTGAAATCGAGGGCGTCGATGCGGTAGCTGAGCTTCACGCGACTGTTGCGGTCGGGCGTATACCCTTGAATGCTGAACGCCAGATAGAGCGTTTCTCCCGACTGGTAGACAGTGTCGGGCTTGGCGGCAAAACCGTCTTCGGCCTCGAGCAGAGCGGCATTCAAGATGGCCAGAGGCTTTTTCTGGTCAGCGCCGGAGGCCGTCCCCACAGTCCACAGGCCACACGCCACGAGCCCGACACTAAGCCCCAATGCTTGCGGGTAACGGAACATGCGGTTCCTCGACGACCTTTCCATCCACGAACTGATAGATTTCCCGTTTCGCCGCCGCCACCCCGCGCTGGACCAGGGACGGGATATCCAGCCGCTGCTCGGCGCGGTCCAGCTCTTCCACGCCGGCGTAAAGGCGCGGGCGGCGGGGCATGAACACTGGGCAGCAATCGGTGAACCGCTCGCTTGAAATGTCGTAGGTGCCGATCTTGCGGGCGAGGTCGAGGATCTCCAGCTTGTCCATGCCTACCAGCGGGCGGTACACAGGAAGCCGCGCGACGGCGCCCACGGCGTTCATGTTGTGCAGCGTCTGTGACGCCACCTGGGCCAGGCTGTCGCCGGTGACCATTCCCAGCGCGTGGTGCTTGTAAGCCAGCTTCTCGGCGATGCGCAGCATCAGCCGGCGGTAAAGCAGGATGCGGTATTCCTCAGGGGCGCCGAGCAGGATCTCGCGCTGCAACTCGTAAAATGGCACGAGGTAGAGCCTCGCCCCGCCCTGGTAGGGAACCAGGGTTTTCACGATGTCGCGGGCCACCGGCTCGCTCGCCTCGCCGACGCGCGCGGCCACACCGTGGAAGTGGACGAAGATCAGCCGCGCCCCGCGCTTCATCATCCGGTAGGCGGCGACCGCCGAATCGTAGCCGCCGGAGAGCAGGCAGACCAGCTTGCCGGCGGTGTTGGCGGCCATCCCGCCGGGGCCGGGGATCTTTTCGGAAAAGACTAGCGCGCGGTTGCGGGTGAACTCGACGAAGCAGGTGACCTCGGGACGATTCAGGTTGACCGAGACCTCGCGTCCGGCGGCCCGCGCCGCGTCCAGCAGGAACCGTCCGATCTGCCGCTCGGCCTCGGCCGACTTGAAGGGCAGCGTCTTGTCGGCCCGCCGCGCGCGCACGGCGAAGCTGCGGAACAACTGGGGCTCGAGCTGCGCCCAGGCGGTCTGCTCCACTTCCGCCAGGTCTCGCCCGCACTCGGCGGCCACCGAGTAGTGGGCCACGCCGAAGATGCGCTTCACCCGCTCGACGGCTTCGGCCAGCGACGCCTCGGTCCCAAGGGTCACCAGCACCCGCCCGTCTTCGTGCGCCACCCGCACCGGCCCCAGGCCGCCCAGGTGTTGGTGGATCGAGTCGGTGAACTTGTGCAGGAAAAAGCTGCGGTTGCCGCCCTTCAGCCACATCTCGTGGTAGTGGAGCACCAGCACAGGCATCGTATTCATTATATCGCTCGTCGCTTGTGGCTGCGTTCTGCGTGTCTCATCGCGGATGCTATAGTAAGAGGGCCCGGGAGGAAGTTCCATGAACCGACGATATTTCCTGATGAGTTCCGTTGCCGCGGCATCCCGCGTGCTCGCCAGCCCCAACGACACGGTCCGCCTCGCCTGCGTGGGCGTGCGGTCGCAGGGAAGGGCGCATATCGCCCATTACAGCCGCATGCCCAACGTCGAAATCGCGGCCCTGTGCGACGTCGACGAATCGGTGCTCAACGACCGATTGAGCGACGTCGAGAAGCTCGGAAAGAAACGGCCTGCGGCGTTTACCGACCTCCGCAAGCTGCTCGAAGACAAGTCCATCGACGCCATCTCCATCGCCACGCCCAACCACAACCACACGCTCCAGACCATCTGGGCCTGCCAGGCGGGCAAGGACGTCTATGTCGAGAAGCCCTGCTCGCACAATATGTTTGAGGCCCGCCAGATCGCGGCGGCGGCGAAGAAATACAACCGCCTGGTGCAGCACGGCACTAACAGTCGCTCGGGCATCGCCCGCGAGGCGGTCC
>JACQDI010000385.1 GCA_016201195.1 Acidobacteriota bacterium
ATGATCCGGGCGATGCGGTTGGCGGACATTCCGGCCGCCATGCGCCTCAAAGAGGCGGCGGGGTGGAACCAGATCGAGCAGGACTGGGCGAACGTGCTGGCCATGGAACCCGAAGGCTGCTGGGTCGAGGAACTGGACGGTAACGTGGTGGGCTCGACCACGGCCGTCTGCTATGGGCAGGAACTGGCCTGGATCGGCATGGTGCTGGTGGCCCCGGCGTTTCGGGGGCGGGGGCTGGCGCGGGGCCTGATGGAGTACGCCCTGCGGTGGCTGGAAGGGCGGGGCCTCCGCCAGGTGAAGCTGGACGCCACCGACATGGGCCGTCCGCTGTATGAGAAGCTCGGCTTCCGCGACGAGCGCCTCATCGAGCGCTGGCTTGGCTGGCGGAAAGAGGATGGACCGGCGGCTCCCGGAGCATCGGTCCTGCCGCTGTTGCAGATCGCGGAACTGGATCGCGGAACGTTCGGCGTGGACCGGACTCGCCTGCTAGGGCGGCTGCTGGAGGTCTTTCCCGGGCAGGGCGTTTGGGAGGCGGGAGGATTCGTCCTGGGCCGGCCGGGGAGCAACGCGTACTTCCTGGGTCCCTGCGCTGCGGCGGACGCCCAAACGGCGAAGCGGCTGGTTCAGGGGCTGGTCAGACAGGCACCGGCAAAGAGTTTTTTCTGGGACTTGTTCCCGGACGTGCCGGCCGCGGTCGAAGTGGCGAGGGAACTTGGCTTCGAGCGCCGGCGACAATTGGTGCGAATGACGCTGCGGCCCGAAGCCCCGCTGAGAGGTCAACCGGAGCGCGTGTTTGGCGCCGCCGGATTCGAGTATGGGTAGGGCGGCCCGGCTGAGCTGAGTAGTAGTCATGGATAAGATTTCCAGAGTCACGCTGCGCTGGGTGAAGATCCCGTTTCTGGAGCCGTTCCGCATCTCGAACGGCTCGGTGGCGATCAAGGACAGCCTCATCGTCGAGGTGCAGGCGGGGAGTTTCACCGGCTTCGGAGAAGCCTCGCCGATGTCGGGGTCTTTCTATTCTCCGGAGACGCCGGAATCGAGTTGGCAGGCCCTCGCCGATCGGCTGATTCCGCCGATGCTGGGACGGGACTTCACCACAACCCTGCCCGACGACGACCCCAGCGAGCCGTTCGCCCGGGCCGGCCTCGAGGGCGCGCTTTGGGACCTCGCCTGCCAGCGCGGCGGCGAGCCGCTGTGGTGGCTGCTGGGTTCCCGGCTGCGGCCGATTCCGTCGGGAGTAGCCATCGGGATTTTCGATACCCTGGACGAGCTGCTGGATCGGGTCGCGCGCTACCACGCGGAAGGGTATCAGCGCGTGAAGATCAAGATCCAGCCGGGTTGGGACGTCGAGCCGGTGCGGGCGGTGCGCGAAAAATTCCCGGCCATCGGTCTGATGGTCGACGCCAACGCCGCCTACACCTCGAGGGACTTCGCCGTGTTCCGGGAGCTCGACCGCTTTAACCTCATCATGTACGAGCAGCCGCTGGCGAAAAACGCGATCGAGGCGATGGCTGAACTGCAGCGCGAGGTGCGCACGCCGGTGTGCGCCGACGAGTCGGCCGAGCCGGAAGCGCTGGAGGAAATCATCCGCCGGGGGGCGGCGCGGATCCTCAACATCAAGATCCAGCGCGTGGGCGGCATCGCCGCCGCCCGGGCCATGCACGACCGCGCCCGCGCGGCCGGCCTGGGCTGCTGGCTGGGAACCATGCCCGAGCTGGCCATTGCCTCCGCCCAGGGCCTGCATCTGGCCACTTTGCCCGGTTTCGTGTACCCGACGGACGTGGAGTCGTCGGCCCGATGGTATAGTGACGACCTGGTGGATCCGCCGCTCGAGATCGATGCCGGCGGCTTTCTATCGATCCCGCCCGGGCCGGGAAGCGGTTTTACCGTCAACCGCACCCGGCTGGAACGGTACACTGTAAAGAGGGTGGGATTCAACGCGTGATCCGCAAACGCCACGAGTGGAAGCTCCGCGACCGCACCGTCGTGCTGGGAACGCGCACGCTGGTAATGGGCGTGCTCAACGTCACCCCCGACTCGTTCTCCGACGCTGGCCGCTATCTCGACCCCGACGTGGCCTACGCCCGGGCCCTCGAGATCCAGCAGCAGGGCGCTGACCTGATCGACATCGGCGGCGAGTCCACACGACCCGGCTCCCAGCGCATCACTGCCCAGGAGGAGCTGGACCGCATCGTGCCGGTCCTGAAGAAGCTCAAGAACAAGCTGGACATTCCCATCTCCGTTGACACCTATAAATCAGAGGTTGCAGAGCGGGTGCTGGACCTGGGCGTCGAGATCATCAACGACGTGAGCGGCCTTACTTTCGATCCCGCGCTGGCGGAGGTGATCAACCGCCGTGACGCGGGCCTGGTGCTGATGCATATACGCGGCACGCCGGAGTCCTGGGCGAAACTGGCGCCGCTGCCGGACGTGATGGGAACGATCCTGCACGACCTGGACGCGGCCCTGGGGCGCGCCCGCCGGGCGGGCATCGATCGCCGCCGCACCGTCATCGATCCAGGCATCGGGTTCGGCAAGCGCGGCGCTCAGAACTACGAGATCCTGGCCAGCCTCGACCGGCTGCACACCCTGGAACAGCCCATCCTGGTGGGAACCTCGCGCAAGTCGTTTCTGGGTCACCCGTCGCGGATGTCGGAGCAGGACCGCTTGTTCGGCACGGCGGCCACGGTCACCGCGTCGATCCTGCACGGGGCGCACCTGGTGCGAGTGCACGACGTGGCGGCCATGTTGGGAGTGGTCCGCGTTGCCGACGAGTTGCTGGCCGCCGAGGAAAGACAGGCGGAGCGCCCGCCGGAGCCGCGAAAGGTTTACAATCGAGAGAGGAGAGCATCACATGGCTGACAAAGACAGTGGCGACAATTTGATCTGGTTTCTGGCAGGTGTGGCCGTAGGGGTTGCAGCAGGCATGTTGTTCGCTCCGCGCGCGGGGCGCGAGATCCGGCGTATGATCGGGGAAAAGACGGTAGAAGGCAAGGACTACCTGGTGGACGCCGGACGCGACGTTTACGCCAAGAGCCGGGAGATCTACGAGAAGGGCAAGGACCTCGCCGAAGACGCCGCCGAGTTGTTTGAGCGCGGGCGGAAAGCAGTGAGGCTCTAGAACGGATTGACGATTGATCCATTGACGATTGACGATTGGTCCGGACGGCGGACTGGTTTTCAATCGTCAATCACACAATCGTCAATGAACCATGCAGCTTCCTGAATTTCACAACGAAGCATTGACAGATTTTTCCCGGCCTGAGAACCGCACGGCCATGGAGGCGGCGCTGGCCAAGGTGGGGTCACAGCTTGGGCGCGAGTATCCGCTGCGCATCGGCGGGGAGGCGG
>JACQDI010000386.1 GCA_016201195.1 Acidobacteriota bacterium
GGCCGATCTGGCGGCGGTGACTACGGGCTTGAACCATCGGCTGTTGCGTCATCGGGCGGGGAGGGCGACCCGCGCAGAGGCGGTCGAATGGCATCGCGTTTGGATGGAGGTCTCGCTTGGCTGCTGAGTCAGTAAGGCGCGTTTTGGCGATAAGCACGGTCGATGTGATGCCATGGGTTCTGCTGTGGCCCTGGCTGTGTGCACTGCGCGACGCCGGCTACGAGGTGCACATCGCCTGCTCCCGCGGAAAGTATTTCGACCGGCTCGCGGCCGCGGGCATGCACATGCACCCGGTGGCGCTCCGGAGAAGCTTCAACCCGTTCGTGCATTTCCGGCCTTTCGTACAACTGTACCGCCTGATTCGCCGGGGTAGGTTCAGCGTGGTCAACACGCACAGCCCGGTGGCGGCGGCTGTGGGGCGGCTGGCAGCGCGGCTGGCCGGCGGGCCGAAGGTGGTTTACACCGTACATGGCTTCTATTTTCACGACAACATGCCGTGGTTGTGGCGCCGGTTGTTCATCGTGCTGGAGTGGCTGGTCGGGCAAGTGACCGACCATTTCATGTTTGTTTCGGAGGAGGACCGGCAAACGGCGCTTCGTACCGGTATCGCGGCGAGCGAGAAGCAGACCAGCGTAATCTTCAACGGCATCAACCTGGATGTGTACTCGTCCGAGCGAGCCGGGCGGCGGGAGCGGGGGGGGCACTGCATGGTGGGCATCGTCGGCCGGATTGTCAAGGAAAAGGGCTACCGCGAGTTTCTCCAGATGGCGCGAGCGATTCGGGACGCGGGCCGTGACGTGAGCTTCTTGGTGGTCGGCGACAGCCTGCCGAGTGACCGCGACCAGTACGGGGAAAAGCTGCGGCGCATGGTCAAAGAGGAAGGGATGGAGGGGGCGTTTCTGTTCACGGGCTTCACTCCGGACGTGCCGCGCTACCTTCGCATGATGGACATCTTTGTCTTGCCGTCGTACCGGGAGGGATTTCCGCGGTCAGTGCTCGAGGCGATGGGGATGGGCCTGCCGGTCGTAGCGACCGACATTCGCGGGTGCCGGGAGGCTGTCGTCCACGGCAAGACGGGGATGATCGTGCCTCCGCGAGACGCTCGGGCGCTGGCGGATGCCGTGTCGCATCTGGTGGATCACCCCGAGGAGGCGGCCCGGATGGGTGCGGCGGGCCGGCGGCGGGCAGTCGAGCTTTACGACGAGAGGATCGTGCAGCAGAGTTTTGTTCAGGTGTTCCACAACCTGCTGGGCAGCCGGGAGCGAGAGGAGGCGTATGCGGCGAGTGCGAGAAACGCTTGACCGCGCCTTGGCGGGTTTGGTGCTGGTGTTGCTATCCCCGGTAATGGCGGCAGTGGGCCTGGCGATCCGCCTGTCGATGGGCCAGCCGGTCTTGTTCTGGCAGAAGCGGGTGGGAATCGGGGACCGCGAGTTTGCGGTTTGCAAGTTTCGGACCATGAACGAGGCGCGTGACGCGGCGGGCGAGTTGCTGCCCGACAAGCAGAGGCTGACCGGGCTGGGGCGCTTTCTGCGCCGTATGAGCCTGGACGAGCTGCCGCAGTTGTGGAACGTCCTTCAGGGCGAGATGAGCTTGGTCGGGCCGCGACCGCTGCCGGGCCAGTACCTGCCGCGCTATACGGCGCGCCAGCGGCGCCGGCATGAGGTGAAGCCGGGAATCACGGGCTGGGCACAAATCCACGGGCGCAACGCGCTCGATTGGGAACAGAAGCTAGAGATGGATGTCTGGTACGTGGAGCATCGCAGCCTGGGGCTCGATTTGCGGATCCTGGCGGCGACGGTTTGGACGGTGCTGCGGCAAGAGGGTATCAGTTGTAGTGGTGATGCGACCATGCTCGAATTCCTCGGAGCGCTCGGCAAAAGAAGGCCCGTATGAAGAAGCTGATCATTTGGGGCGCCGGCGGGCACGGCAAGGTAGTGCTCGATGTGGCCCGGGCGATGGATGAGTTCACCGAGATCGTGTTTCTCGACGACGCGGCGGAGAGATGCGGCAAGCTGTTCTGCGGGTGCCGGATCATGGGCGGCCGGGAGCAATTGGGGCTCCTCAAAGAACGCGGTTACCGGCTGTTTGTGGCGGCGATTGGGGATAACTGGGTCAGGGCGCGTTGCTACGAGCAGGCTCAGGCGCGGGGCCTCGCTGGCGCGACGCTGGTTCACCCGAGCGCGACGGTTTCGCTTTCAGCGCGGATCGGCCACGGCACGGTAGTGATGCCGCGGGCCGTGATCAACGCCGAGGCGCAGGTGGGTGAGAACGTAGTCGTGAATACAGGAGCCATCCTCGAGCACGACTGTGTGGTCGGCGACCACGCCCATTTGTCGCCCGGCGCGGTGGCTGGGGGCGGGGCGAACATCGGGGCGTTTGCGCAACTCGGGATGGGAGCGGTGGCGCTGCCTGGGGCTGAGATCGGCGAGGGCGCCGTCGCCGGAGCAGGTGCGGTGGTACTTGACTCGATTCCTCCGGGTGTCATTGCGGTCGGCGTGCCTGCCCGGCCTCTCGAACGACGATGGATGGCAGCAGCCGCGAGATAGGAGCTTCCCAGTGACGACGATTCCTCTTTCTTCTCCGGACTTGATTGATTGCGATGTGGCGGCAGTCCTGGAAGTGTTGTGCGGCCCGCGCCTGAGCCTGGGGCCCAAGGTGCCGGCCTTCGAGCAGGCGATTGCCGAGCGCGCGGGAGTGCGGCACGCGGTGGCGGTCAACAGCGGCACGAGCGCCCTGCACTTGTGCATAAAGGCGGCGGGGATCGGCGAGGACGACGAGGTGATCACGACCCCATTCAGCTTTGTAGCCTCCGCCAATTGCGTGCTGTTTGAGAACGGGACGCCCGTGTTTGTGGACATCGATCCGGTGACCTGGAACATGGACCCCGGGCGCATTGAACAGGCGATCACGCCGAGGACAAAGGCCATCCTGCCGGTCCATGTGTTCGGGCGTCCATGCGCGATGGACCAAATCCTGGAAATCGCCCGGCGGCATCGCCTGACGGTGATTGAGGACGCTTGCGAAACCATCGGAGCTCGATATAAGGGCAGGCCGGTGGGGAGTCTGGGCCAAACGGGCGTGTTCGCTTTCTATCCGAATAAGCAGCTCACCACGGGTGAGGGTGGGGCGATCGTCACCGACGATGCTGAGGTCGCCGCTCTGTGCCGGAGTTGGCGCAACCAGGGGCGCGGGGAAAACGGCGGCTGGCTGCAGCACGAGCGCCTGGGTTACAACTACCGGCTCAGCGACATTAACTGCGCGCTGGGCCTGGCGCAGATCGAGCGATTAGATGAGATCCTGACCCGTCGCGCGTGCGTGGCGGCGTTGTATACCGAAAAAATCAGAAACATTCCGGAACTGATCGCGCCGGCCGACGCGGAGAGCGAAACGGAGATGAGCTGGTTCGTTTATGTGGTCCGCCTGCAGGACGAGTTCACCCGGCAGGACCGCGACGCGGTGCTGGAGAAGCTGCGCAGCCGGGGGATCGAGTGTAACGATTATTTCACCCCCATCCATCTCCAGCCGTTCTATCAGAGCCGCTTTGGATTTCACTATGGCGATTTCCCGATCACCGAGTCAGTCGCGGAGCGGACCATCGCCTTGCCGTTTTACAACCAGTTGACCGAGGCCGCAGTGGAGCGGGTCTGCCGGAGCCTGAGGGAGGCGGTCCACTCGCGGCAAGCGACCAGGGCGGTGGCATAGCGATGGAGTCCGTGATCGAAGCTTTGCGGTGGTTGCTCGTCCGGCTGTGCTTCGCGGTAATTGTGATCCTGTCGCTGGGGGCGGCTTTCTTGCTGCGGTTTGATTTCTCCATTCCCGTGGCGTACGTCCCCGTGCTGCGGACTGCGGCTTTGGTGGCGCTGGCGTCGAAAATACCCGCCTTCCACGTGGCCGGACTGCACCGCGGCTGGTGGCGCTTTGTGGGTATGGCCGACCTGCTGCGCGTGGCGGCGGCCAGCACGGCCGGCTCGCTGTTCTTTACGGCGGCTACGTACGGGCTGCTGGGGCGGCAAGTTCCGCGGACGATCTACTGCCTGGACTGGCTGATTTGTTTCGTGGCAGTAGCGGGGACGCGTTTCTGCGTCCGGCTCTACCGTGAGGCGATCATCGGCGACGTGTCACAGGCGGGGCGGAAGGGCCTCTTGATTTACGGGGCCGGGATGGCGGGATTGACGCTGCTGCGGGAAATCCGGTCCAACCCGTCGCTGCGCTATGACGTGATTGGGCTGCTCGACGACGACCCTCGAAAGCGGCGCGAGGCCCTGCTGGGAACTGCGGTTCTGGGCACGGGGCGCGACGCGGCCAGGATCGTGGAGCGCCAGAAGAAGAAAAGCCGGCGCGTGGAGGAGATCGTCATCGCGATGCCCACCGCCACGCGGCGCCAGATGCAGGAAGCCCTGGCCAACTGCCGCTCGGCGAGGGTGCCGTGCAAGATCATCCCTGGAATCGGCGAACTGCTCGAAGGCAAGGTGCTCACCGCGCAGATTCGTGATGTAGCCATCCGCGATGTGCTGGGGCGGGAACCGGTGCGCCTGGAAGAGGACCGCATCCGCTCGGCGATCGCCGGCCGCTCGATATTGATTACCGGGGCGGCGGGGTCTATCGGGTCGGAACTGTGCCGCCAAGTGGCACGGTTCGAGCCGCAGATCCTGGTGGCCTTCGACCAGGCGGAGACCGACCTGTTCAGGATTGACATGGAGCTGCGCAGGAAGTTCCCCTCGCTGATGATTATGGCCGAGATCGGCGATATTCGGGACGCTGACCGAGTCAACGATGTGATCCACCGCTACGCGGTAAGTTCCATCTTCCACGCGGCCGCATACAAGCACGTGCCGATGATGGAGGCGCACGTTCTGGAGGCGGCAAGGAACAACGTGCTAGGCACGTGGAACCTGGTGCAGGCGGCCCACCGCAACCGGGTAGCGAATTTCCTCATGATTTCCTCGGATAAGGCGGTGAACCCGACAAACGTGATGGGCACCACCAAGCGCGTGGCCGAGTTGATCGTCAAAGCGATGGCGGGATCGGAAACCAATTTTGTCTCGGTACGCTTCGGCAACGTGCTGGGATCGAACGGCAGCGTGGTGCCGCTGTTCCAGGAGCAAATCGCGGCCGGAGGACCGGTGACGGTCACACACCCGGAAGTGAAGCGCTATTTCATGACCATCCGTGAGGCGGTGCATCTCGTCTTGCAGGCCTCGACAATGGGAAAAAGGTCGGAAATCTTCGTACTGGATATGGGCGAGCCGGTGCGCATTGTGGATCTGGCGCGCAACTTGATCCGGCTGTCGGGCCGAGTGCCCGACGAGGACATCGAGATCCGCTACACGGGGTTGCGGCCTGGGGAAAAACTGTTCGAGGAGTTGATCATCGAGGGTGAGCACATCGTGCCCACCTATCACGAAAAGATCAAGATCTTTCAGGGTCCAGGGGTGGAAGCGGCGCAGCTCGAATCGTGGCTCGGAGCTCTGCAAACGCTGCTGGCCGAGAGAGACGAGCAGGGAGTCGTGGTGCACCTGAAGGAGCTTGTGCCGGAGTACCAACCCAGCGCCTTTACCGCTCAGCCGCGGCCCGAGCGCGCGGACGTGGCGGCTTTCTGGTAGACCGCTATGGGACCACGATCCACGGCGTTGACGTTTCTCAGTTTGCTGGCGGCCGTAATGGCGTACGCTGTCTTTTGCTCCGGCGGGGTGGTGCCCGCGGACTGGAATTTGTGCCTGCTGGCACTGGGGTTGCTGATGGTATGGTACGGAGCCGGCGTCTCCCAGATCGCGCCCCCGCTGGACCAGGCGTTCGCGTGGTTGTCGTTGATATGGGTCGGCTACGCCGTGTTACAGGCTGTGCCGCTGCCGCTCGGCCTGGTCCGGGTTCTGTCTCCGGCAAGAGCCGAAATTGCCGCGGCGCTCGAGCCGATAGCGCTAGGAAGCCGGTTTGCCTCGCTATCAGTCGTTCCCCATGCGACCCTCGCGCACGCGGCCCGATTGGCTGCCTATACTGCCATTTTTCTGCTGGTCCGGGAGATCACGGCCAGGCTGCCGGAGAAGCCGTGGGCGCCGGCGTTCCCAGTCATTGCTGTGGCCCTGATGCAGGCGTGCCTGGGGCTGGTCCAGTATCGGGCCGGTGCGGCACACGCGCACGGCACCTACGTCAACCAGAACCATTTCGCCGGCCTGCTGGAGATGGCACTGCCGTTTCCAGTGATGCACGCCGTAGCGATCGTGCGCCGGCATCGTCGCCTATCAGTGATGATGGCACTGCAGGCTTGCGCGCTAATTGCCGCAGCGGCGTTGATGCTAGCCGCAATCGTCTGTTCGTTTTCTCGCATGGGGTTCCTGGCCGCGCTGGCATCGCTGGCGCTGGCGGGATCTCTGGCGCTGCCGGCGCGCCGGCGCTGGGCGGCGATCGCGGTGGTGGCGGGGAGCTTCGTATTTCTTCCGCCAGACCAGTTGATCGGGCGGTTCGGCCGGCTCACGCCAACCGAGCACGCTGCAGGCGCCCGGCTCGAGTTGTGGCGCGAAACGCGCCCGCTCATCGCCGAGTACCCGCTTACCGGCGCCGGGCTGGGAGGCTTCGAATCCGCGTTTCTGAAACACAAGAGAACCGGGCTCGAGTTTCGCGACGATTACGCCCACAACGACTACCTGCAACTGCTGGCGGAGCTCGGCATCTGCGGATTCCTGATCGGGGCCGCACTCCTCGCAATGGTGGTAGTGCGCACGGCGCAGGCAGTGGCGCGCCAATCGTCGGAAGCGCGATACGTCTCGCTCGCTTGCCTGGCAGCGATGGCGGCGATGCTGCTGCACAGCCTGGCGGATTTCAATCTGTACATCCCGGCGAACGCCCTGGTGCTGGCGTGGATTGGGGGTGTCTCCGCTGGGGTTCGGGAAATAGAGCTTTACCATTCTAACCAAGAGGTGATTCCATGCGTTATTTCTGTCTAGTGTTGGTGTTTCTCACGGCGGTGAGCGCCACTGGTGCGACGCCCGTGGGGTCCGTGACCGCTTCGGGGAGCTTTGCTCTGAACGGCGTGCCGATCACGGCTATGGCCGCCCGCTCGATTCCGCTGGTGAGCGGGGACGAAGTCCAGACCGGCGACGCTGCGGCGACGGTGGTGTTGTCGGACCGCAGCCGGGTAACCGCGGGCGCCCACGCCAGTTTCCGAGTCGGGCAGTCCGGTGATTATTTGACCGTGCGGCTGACTCAAGGTGCGCTGCGGTTCAGCGCTGCCCCGGCCTCGCGGCTGCGCATCCTCGCACTTGACCGCGAGGTCCGGCCCCAGCCGCAGTCGGAAGGGACGGTCACGGTGGACGAGCAGAACAAGGGCGAAGCCAAGATTGACCAGGGTTCGGCTGAGGTGGAGGAGAAGCAGACCGGCAAGAAAAGCTGGCTGAGCCGAAGAAAGGCGATCGTTTTCGTTGCGGTCGGCGCCGGGGCGGCGACGGGGGCGGGCATCGCCGTGGGTCGGGCGCCAGCATCCGTTGAGCCGGTGCCGGTTCCCCCGCGCAGCGGCAGCAATCCTTGAAGTCGGTCAGCGCATCCGGGGCAGCCCATAGTTGCGTAGCGCGGTGGCGGAAGTGATCCCCGCCGCCGCGGTGTTGGTGAGGGCGAAAGGCTTGTAGAGATCGCGCTGTGGATTTTTATGAAGCAGGACGAACTGCACAGCCAGAAGCCCCC
>JACQDI010000387.1 GCA_016201195.1 Acidobacteriota bacterium
GGGCTTCCGTGCTGGGGAGCCAAAAATGAAGCTGTGGGGCGGCCGGTTCGAGAAGGGGCCCTCCGAGGTGTTCGAGCGCTTCTCGGGTTCGCTCCACTACGACCGCCGCCTGCTCGCCGCCGACGTCCAGGGATCGCAAGCCTTCGCTCGGGAACTGGAGCGCGCGGGCATACTGACCGCGGCCGAGCGCGAGCAGATTTGCGCCGCACTGGGGGAAATCGCCGCCGAGCCGGCCGATCCCACCGCCAGTGACGAGGACATCCACACCCTGGTAATCCGCCGGCTGAAGGAGAAAATCGGCGCGCCGGCCGACAAGATCCACACCGGGCGGAGCCGGAACGAGCAGGTTTCGCTCGATTTCCGCCTCTGCATCCGCGAGACGATCCGGGCGCTACGCTTGCGGCTGGCCGACCTGATGGAGGCCCTGCTCGAATCCGCCGCTCGCGACGGCGAGGTGGTGCTGCCCGGCTACACCCACACCCGGCGCGCCCAGCCGGTGCTGTGGGGACACTACCTGCTGGCTCATTTCGAGATGCTCGGCCGCGACGCAACGCGCTTCGAGCAGGCATACCGGACCGCCGATCTCTCGCCACTGGGTTCGGGGGCGCTGGCCGGCAGCGGCTTCCCGTTTGACCGCGAGCGCATGGCCCGCGATCTGGGTTTTTCCGGCATCACCCGCAACAGTTTGGACGCCGCCGGCGACCGCGATTTCGCCCTCGATTTTCTCTACGCGGCGGCGATGACCATGCTGCACTTAAGCCGGCTCGCTGAGGACTGGATCCTGTACTCCGGCGAGGAATTTGGCTTCCTCGAGCTGGGCGATGAGGTGACCAGCGGATCGAGCCTCATGCCGCAAAAGAAGAATCCCGATTCGCTCGAGCTGATCCGCGGCAAAACCGGCCGGGTCGCCGGCTGCCTGCAAGCCCTGCTCATAACCATGAAGGGCCTGCCCCTTACCTATAATCGAGACATGCAAGAGGACAAGGAGGCGGTGTTCGAGGCGGCGGACCAGACCGAGGCGTCACTCGAGATGGCGGCGGTGGTGATGCGCTCGGCGCGCCTGAACCGGGCGCGCTCGGAGGCCGCCGCCGAGCAGAGCTGGACCCAGGCCACCGAACTGGCTGAGGCGCTGGCCTCCAGGGGCGTCGACGCACGCCGGGCCCATGAGCTGGTCGGGCGGCTGGTGCTCGAAAGCCAGCGGCTGGGGCGCCAGCCGCGCGACTGGACTCCCGAGGCTCTCACCGCCTTCGCGCCGGAGTTCGACGCCACAATGGCCGAGTTGCTCGACGCCAGACGGGCGGTCGAGAATCACGCTGTGCCCGGAGGCACGGCGCCATCCATGGTCCGGCAGGCGCTCGACGAAGCGCGCCGCCGGCTGGAGCAGTTGCGCGCTGCCCGGTTATGAACAAGGCCTTTCGCCAGGGACAGATTCAGAAGATCATCCGCAGCCGCAATATCCATACTCAGGAGGAGCTGGCCGAAGCTCTCCAGGCCCTGGGCATCGAGGCCACTCAGGTAACCCTTTCCCGCGACACCCGCGAGCTAGGGATTGTCAAGACACCAGACGGATATCGGGAGATCGAGACCCTCGACGAGGCTCCCGCCGCCCATACCGACGCTCGCCGCGCCGTCAAGGAGTTCCTGCGCGACATGCGCCTGGCGCAGAACCTGCTCGTGCTGAAAACCGACCCGGGCAACGCCAATGCTTTGGCCGTGGCGCTCGATCATGCGCCGTGGCCGGAGGTTGTGGGGACCATCGCCGGGGATGATACGGTGCTCGTGATTGCGCCGGATCGGGGAGGGGCGCGGTGGCTTCAGAAGATCCTGGCCGCCGCTATGGGCGGGAAGGAAAACCAAGTCAAAAGTCAAAGGTCAAAAGGCAAAAGTCAAAAGTAAACCCGCCCGTAAGTTGACCCACTCCGTGCGTTGAGCCTTGGAAGCAAGCCGGAGTGCGGGACGGTTTTACTTTTGACTTTTGACTTTTGCATTTTGACTTTTGACTTTCCTTATAATGGTTCTATGGGTGAAAGCAGCGTGTTTTGGCTGAGGGTGACGCTCGGCCTGTATTCGCTGGGCCTGGCCCACGCGCTGCTGACCGTGATCCGCCGCCGCCAGCGCGGGTTTTCCCCGGCGCTTGCTTCCTTCTGCGTGGCGGCGGTATTCCACCTCGTCTCCATCGTCGAGGAAGGACTGGCCATCGGGAGCTTCCCCATCCTCAATATCTACCAGTCCTCTTCCCTGATCGGGCTGCTGATCACGATCTTGTTCCTGATTGCCTACTGGCGATATAAATATGAGAGCCTGGCGATCTTCATCTTTCCCATCGTCTTCGTGCTGACCCTGATCGCCAGCCTGGGCCACCCGGTGCAGCCGTGGCAAAACCCGGTGCTGCGCAGTTCGTGGCTCGCGGTGCACGTGGTGCTGGCGCTGCTGGGCTATGCGGCGCTGTTTCTGACCTGCGCGGCCTCTGTCATGTACTTGATCCAGGAGCGCGAGCTGAAGTCGAAAAAACCGCGGGCGTTCTACTACCGCCTGCCGCCGCTCGGCACGCTCGATGAGCTGACGTACAAGACCATGGCCGTGGGATTCGTGCTGATCACCCTGGGCCTGGTGGCCGGCTCGCTGCAGTGGAGCCGGCAGTGGCTGGTCGACGAGAAGGTCTTGCTGGCCTTCGTGACCTGGGGCGTGTACCTGGCGATGATCTTCACCCGCTGGACGATCGGGTGGCGGGGACGCAAGGCGGCCTACTTCGCCATTGTCGGTTTCTGCTGCGCGGCCCTGACCTGGATGGTCAACGGCGGCGTGCATTCGTTCGTGAAGCGCTGATGAACCTGCTGGTAGTAGGATTGAGCCACAAGACCGCTCCCATCGAGGTGCGTGAGCAGATGGCTCTGCCCGAAGACGCCCTGAGGGAGGCTCTCACCGGCCTGGTATCACGTCCGGGAATCGCCGAGGCTCTGATTTTTTCCACCTGTAACCGGGTCGAGTTCACGGTTCGCGCCGAGCCCGAGAGCGACGCGGTGGCCGAGATCTATTCCTTCCTGGCTAACGACTGCCGGCGCCCGATGGAGAAATTCGAGCGGTACTTCTATCGCCACACGCAGCGCGAGGCGATCGGCCACCTGTTCCGCGTGGCCTCCAGCCTGGACTCGATGGTGGTCGGCGAGCCGCAGATTCTGGGGCAGGTGAAGGACGCCTACGCCGCCGCCAAGGCCGCCGGGGCGCTGGGCGGGCCGCTCGAGGAGATCGTCAACCGCGCGTTTCACGTGGCCAAGCGCGTGCGCAACGAAACCGGCATCGGGCAGATGGCCGTTTCGGTGAGCTACGTGGCAGTGGAACTCGCCCGCAAGATCTTCGGCACCCTGTCCGGCCATACGGTATTGATCATTGGTTCCGGCAAGATGAGCGAGCTGGCGGCGCGGCACCTGCGGCGCAGCGGCGCGCCGGCCGTGTTTGTGGCTAACCGCACCTACGAGAAGGGCGTGGAGATGGCGGCGCGGTTCGAGGGACGCGCCGTGCCCTTCGAGCAAATGTTCGACTTACTGCCCCTGGTGGATATCGTCATCAGCTCGACCGGCGCCCCGGGATTCGTCATCACTCGCGAGAGGGCGCAGGCGCTGATTGGGGCCCGCAAGAACCGGCCGATGTTCTTCATCGACATCGCTGTTCCGCGCGACATCGACCCCGAGATCAACAAGATCGACAACATGTTCCTCTATGACATCGACGACCTCCAGCAGGTCGCCGATGCCAACAAGCGCCAGCGGGAGCGCGAGGCGGAGCGGGCGGAGGCTATCGTTCAGGCCGAGGTCGAGCGGATGATGGAGCGGCTCAAGGCGCACGACGTCGCCCCCACGATCGTGTCGCTCCAGGCCGAGCTGGACCGCATTCGCCGCTCGGAGATTGAGCGGCACCGCGGCCGCCTAGGCCCGCTGACCCCCGAGCAGGAGCAAGCGATCGAGGCGCTCACCCGAGGCATCATCAACAAGATCGCCCACACCCCCATCAGCCATCTCAAAACTCTGGCCAGCCACCCCGACGGCCTGCATTTCATCGGCGTGGTGAAGAGGGTGTTCAACCTCAAGGAATGAAAACTCGGAGGAACCCAGATCGTGGAACGTGGATCGTAGATCGTAGAACGTGGCCCCACGATCCAGCAGCCTTATGATAATCGGCTCCCGAGGTTCGCAATTGGCCCTGTGGCAGGCGCGGTGGGTGGCGTCGCAGCTCGACGGCGCCGAGATTTTGATTATCAAGACCACCGGCGACAAGATCACTGACGCGCCGCTCGCGACCGTGGGCACCAAGGCGCTCTTTACCAAGGAAATCGAGGAGGCGCTGCTCGACGGCCGCGTCAACCTGGCCGTGCACAGCCTCAAAGACATGCCAGTGGAGATCGATCCGCGCTTGACGATCGCTGCCATTCCTGCGCGCGAGGAGGTGCGCGACGCCCTGGTCGGCTCGAAGCTCTCGGAGTTGCGGGAGGGGGCGGTGGTGGGCACCGGGTCCCTGCGCCGCGCCGCGCAACTTCGTTACTTGCGGCCCGACCTGCGGATCGAGGCCCTGCGCGGCAATGTGGATACGCGTTTGCGGAAGCTCGACGAGGGGCGCTACCAGGCAATCGTACTGGCCGCCGCCGGGTTGCGCCGGCTTGGGCTGGAAGGTCGCATCGCCGAGTTGCTCGACCCGGAGCTGATGTGCCCGGCGATCGGGCAAGGCGCTTTGGCCATCGAGACCCGCTCCGACGACACGACAACGCGGCGCCGGCTTGTCCGTCTGGAGAATGAATCAGCGCGCCTGGAGACGACCGCCGAGCGCGCGATGCTGGCGGAATTGGGCAGCGGGTGCCAAGTCCCTGTCGGCGGCTCGGCGCGCCACACCGGGGAGGAACTCCGCCTGACGGCGGTGGTCGCTTCTCCGGACGGGACGCAACTGCTTCGCGTCGTGCTGGAAGGTTCGGCGTCGGACCCCGAGGATCTGGGCCGCCGCGCGGCTCACGAGTTGCTGGCCCGCGGCGCGGGCAAGATCCTCGAGCAGGTGTACGCCCGGTGAAGCGCGCGGCGATTCCTCCAGTGGCGCTGGTGGGGGCCGGGCCGGGCGATCCAGGCTTGGTCACCGTGCGCGGCCTCGAGTGTATCCGCCGCGCTGACATCATCTTTTACGACAACCTCGCCGCCCCCGGCTTGCTCGTCCACGCGCGGCCGGACGCGGAGAAGCGCTACGTCGGAAAGAAGCGCACTGAGCACGCCCTCACCCAGGACCAGATCAACGCGCTGCTGGTCGAACACGCCCGGGCCGGCCGCCGCGTGGTGCGGCTGAAGGGCGGCGACCCGTTCCTGTTCGGCCGTGGCGGCGAGGAGGCCGAGGCGCTGGCCGCCGCCGGTGTTCCCTTCGAGATCGTCCCCGGCGTCAGCTCGGCCATGGGCGCGGCAGCCTACACCGGCATCCCGCTTACCCATCGAGAACA
>JACQDI010000397.1 GCA_016201195.1 Acidobacteriota bacterium
TTGTCGCGCAGCACTTCGGCGTCCAGCCGCTGCATGCGGAACTTCCACAGCAGCCGGTTCTCCGGATCGGCTTTCTGGGCGGCGGCGTTTTCGTAAGCCGACGCCATCTTGTAAGCGTTGGATGTCATCATCAGGCGGTGCATCTGCTTGATGCTCCAGCCGCGGGCCACAAACTCTGTGGCCAGCCACTCGAGCCGCTCGGGATGCGTGGGCGGCTCGCCCATCTTGCCGAAGTTGGTCAGCGTCCTGACGATGCCCCGGCCGAAGTGATGATGCCAGATGCGGTTCACCATCACGCGCGCGGTCAGGGGATTCTCGGGCGACCCGATCCACTCGGCCAGCGCGCGCCGCCGGCCCGAGGTGTGCCCATTGGCCGGCGGGATCGCCGTCGGCGGGTTGCCGTAAGTGGCCACGGTCACGAAGCCCGGCTCCATCTTCGAGCCATGGCTGTAAATGTCGCCGCGAATCAGGAAGTAGGATGGCGGGGGCTCGTAAGGCTCCGGACCTCGGTGGAGGAACGTGCCTTTCAGGCTGGCATCGCGCTTGACGCCTTTGCCCGGCGCCGGCTCGTCGCCGTAGCCGTCGGGGGCGAAGCGGTAGTCGCCGTCGGTCACACCGGCCACCGCGGGCAGCTCCTTCGGCCGCTGCTTCTCGATCTGGCGGATCTGGGCCAGCAGCGCTTCTTTCTTGGCTTTGTCTTCCGGGCTCAGCGCTTTGTCCACGCTTCCGGGGGGCACGCCCACGCCGCGGATCAACTGCTCTGCCAGCAGCTTCTGGCCCGGGGTGCGCTGGGCCTCCGGCGTCTTCACCGCGATCTGCGCGTCCTCGGGGAATTTGTGCAGCACCTCGGCGATGAACACCTTCTCCTTGTAGGGACCCTCCAGGTCGGCGATCTGCTGGCGCAGCGGCTTAATCTTCTCGTCGATCTCATCCATCTTGGCCTGGTAGGCCTCGGCCTGGGCGTCCGGCGCCAGGTAGTGGTTCACGTCCACGTAGGGGAAAAAGACCGCCTGCATCCGGTAGTAGTCTTTCTGCGGGATGGGGTCGAACTTGTGGTTGTGACAGCGCGCGCACTGCACCGTCAGGCCGAGCATGCCCTGGGCGGTGGTGGCGATCATGTCGTCCAGGTAGTCGAAGCGGTACTGCGGGTTGTCTTTCTCGCGGTAGTCCACGCGCGGGCCGGCGCGCAGGAAGCCGGTGGCGATCCGGCTGTTGAAGCTCACCCAGTCGAGCTCGTCGCCGGCGAGCTGCTCGGCGATGAAAATGTTGTAGGGCGTGTCCCTGTTGAACGATTCGATGACGTAATCCCGATAGCGCCAGGCGGTCGAGCGGTCGCGGTCATGCTCGAAGCCGCTCGAATCGGCGTAGCGCGCTACGTCGAGCCAATGGCGCCCCCAGCGCTCGCCGTATTCTGGCGTGGCCAGCAGCCGCTCGATCAGCTTCTCCCAGGCGTCGGGCGAGGTGTCGTTCACAAACGCCGCCACCTGCTCGGGCGTGGGCAGCAGGCCAGTCAGATCCAGGAACGCACGCCGGACCAGGGTGTGCTTGTCGGCGGGCGGCGCCGGGGTCAGGCCCTTCTCTTCGAGGACCTTCATCAGGAAGGCGTCGATGGGATGCCGCGCCCAGTCCCTGTTCTTCACCGCCGGCACCGGGTGGCGCACCGGCTTGCGGAAAGCCCAATAATTGCGGGCCTCAAAGCCCAATAATTGCGGGCCTCAGCGGGGATCTCCATGTCTTCGAGAGACTTAGTCGACGGCGCGGCCGGGGCGGCGGCCGCCGTCTCCGAGCCTTCCCATGGGGCGCCCTGGTTGATCCACTCGCGCAGCGTGGCCACCTCGGCGTCGCCCAGCTTGCCGTCCATCGGCATGCGCGGCTTTTCCTGGCCCGAGATCAGCCGGTAGAGCCTGCTCTGCTCGGCGTTGCCTGGTACGATCACCGGCCCGTGCTGCCCGCCCTTGAGCATCGTCGCCCGGCTGCGCAGGTCGAGCCCGGAGAGCTGCAAGGTTTCGCCATGGCACTTGAAACAGTTGTTGGTAAGAACGGGAAGGACTTGTTTGCCGAAGGAAACGGTCTGCTGGGCGCGCAAAGCCCACCAGCCGGCCGGCATCAGACTGACCGCTAAGCCTGCAAGCACAACACCCGGCGCTCGATACACCGCCACCTCCGCCAGCCCTGGCTGGTTATGGGAGTAGTGTAGCACCGCCGCGGTTGGTGTCAACGGAAAGACGAAGCTCACTTCAGGCTAGGAGCCGGCTGAAGCCGGCTCGCGGCCTAAGAGGCCGCCCCACGAAGGGCTGGGACCGGACCCCAGGATAGTGGGCCCCGGCCAAGAAAGGACCCTACCAGTTGGGATCCTCCCGACAGGAGCTAACTCCGTGGTTTTTAAGAAGGTTCCCGAAGAAAAC
>JACQDI010000398.1 GCA_016201195.1 Acidobacteriota bacterium
CCCCGGCGAGTTCGGCAACAACACCTGGTCGGAGGACAGTTGGAAACGCGGCGGCGCTTCTACCTGGATGACCGGCACCTATGACCCCGATCTAGACACGCTGTACTGGGGCATTGGGAACCCGGGGCCGGACCTGAACGGCGACGTGCGCATGGGCGACAACCTGTTTTCCTGCTCGATCGTCGCGCTCGACCCGGCGACGGGCAAGCGCAAGTGGCATTTCCAGTTCACTCCGCACGACGTCCACGACTGGGATTCCACAGAAACGCCGGTGCTTGTGGATCGCGAGTTCCGCGGCGAGAAGCGCAAGCTGATGCTGCACGCCGATCGCAACGCGTTCTTCTATGTGCTCGACCGCACGAATGGTAAGTTCCTTTTGGGTAAACCATTTGCACGGCAAACCTGGGCTAAAGGTTTAGATGACAGCGGCCGGCCAGTGCTGGTCCCCAACCAGGATCCGACCACGGAAGGCAACATCAGCTTTCCCAGCATGTGGGGCGCAACCAACTGGATGGCGCCGTCTTATGATCCCGCCACCAGCCGGCTCTACATCACCTTCCGCGAGTTCGGCGACCGCTATTACAAGCGCGTGGACGAATACAAGCCGGGCCGCGTCTACATGGGCGGCAAGACCACGCCGGTCGAGGAGCAGTAGTGGGGCGGCATCAAGGCGATCAACCCGGAGACGGGCAACATCGAGTGGGAGTACAAGTTCCACCTGGGGTCGCTCTCGGCTGGCGTGCTCGCCACCGGCGGAGGCGTGGTGTTCGCCGCCAGCCGCGAAGGGAACGTGATGGCGTTTGAGACGCGCACCGGTAAGCTCCTGTGGCGCTTCCAGACCGGGGCCCCGATCGACTCCTCCCCGATGAGCTACGCGGTAGACGGCAAGCAGTACGTGGCGCTCTCCGCCGGCGGGGTCCTCTACAGCTTCGCGTTGTCGGAGTAGACCGCCATCCCGCAGGCTCGAGTTTACGGCCCGCGCGGCTCGCCGGGTACGTCCCGGTCAAGCCGCAGGCCGCAAACTAACAGAGGATCAAAAGCTGAACCGCAATCCGAAGCGGAACTGCCGCTCGTCGCCCGCTTCCTGGCCGCCCAGCCGGTTGGCGCCCGTGACCGCCAGGAAGTTGCCCAGGTTCCGAATGGTCCCGTCCGGGTTCAGCGACATGTTCGACACGTTCGTGCTCGGGTTCTCGAAGTGAGGCGTGTTGGTGAAGTTGAAGGATTCGGCCTTGAACTCCATCTTCACGCGTTCCGTGATCGTGAAGCTACGGAACAGGCTTACGTTCACGTTGACGATGCCGGGGCCGGTCAGGATATTCCGTCCGGTGCTGCCGAAGCGAACGTCGGTGACCGACCGGAACGCCAGCGGATCGTAGAAGGCCGCGCCCGGTCCGATACCGCCCAGTTTCTGCACCTGGCCGGGCTTGACGAGATCCGCCGACTGCGTGTTGTTGGGAGCGTTAAGCGAAGCCCCGGAAGCCGTCACGGTGAACGGCGTTCCGGTGTAGGCGCCAAAGCCCCCGTTGATCTGCCAGTTGCCCAGCACCTTCTCGGCTGTGCCGGTGCTGGCCCAGCGCTTGTTGGCGCCAAAGGGCAACTCGTAGAGCCAGCCCATGCTCAACATGTGAGTGCGGTCATAACCGGTGCGCGCCCGGTTCCAACCGATCTGCGGCCCCCAGTTTCGCCCCACGCCGGCCCAGCCGTCGTCGTCGGACATGCTAATGGCCTTCGACCAGGTGTAGGCGCCCTTCAGGAACAGGCCCTTCGAGAACTGGCGGTTGACGGCAACCTGGAGGGAATGGTAATTGGCGCTGCCCCAGCCGTCCCACATATTCGTGGTGATCCTGCGGCCGAGCGTGGCAAACAACGGCCGGCCGGTAGATCCGGACCCTGGGAACCCGGCATTGATGTCCCGGTCGAGAAGTTGGTGAACTGTCTGGGTGCCCACGTAAGCGATACTGGTGACCACGTCCGCCGGCAGCTTGCGCTCGACGGTGAAGTTCCAGGACTGGATGTAGCCGCGATGCAGCTCGCCCGCCCAGGGACTCCTTGGGCCCATGTCCACATCTCTGGGCAGGTCCAGGATGCCGCTGCTGATGTCCGGCAGCGGGATGGGTGGAATGCCCTGGTCGAGCCGGTTGAAATATCCGAAAGTTCGGTCCGCTTCGAACGTGGCGCCGATCGAGGCAGGGTATAAGCCGCGCAGCGGCCGGGAGAACGGCAGCGGGTCGTAGGTCATGCCATACCCGCTGCGAATCACGGTGGCATCGTTCACGCGGTAAGCGAAACCGAGTCGGGGAGCAAACATTTTCTTGCTGGTGGTGATCCCGACGCTGCTCGGGTTGTTGCCGATGCCGCCCATGTACACTTTGTTGGTGGCCGGATCCCAACGCTCGATGCCGCGGTCGGCGCGCGTGATCAGCGGGTAGTACTCGTAGCGCAGGCCGAGGTTCAGGGTCAGTTTCCGGGTCGCCTGCCAGCGGTCGCGGAAATACCAGCCGAACTGCCACTCGCGATTGGTCATCAACAAGAACTGCACGGCCTTTTGGTAGTTGGAAACCAGGCCGAGCAGCGCGGAAGCGTAGGTGTTGAAGTAGTTCGGAGCCGTGCCGCCGTTCAAAGCGGTCGTGCTGCCGGAGAAGTTGATCACCCCACGCGGGCCGCCGCTGACTTCCGGTTGCCAGTGATCCATGTGGTGCCGCGCCATATCGTATCCCCAGCGGATCTCATGGGGACCGCGAATCTTGCTGGCGTTGATGCTGACGATGTAGCTGCGGTCGTTCCGGAACAGAGGCATCCAGCCGTCGTTGTTTCCCCAGTTCGTATAGTCGGTGTTGATCGCCGGCTGGCCGCTGTAGCAGGCGGTGGCGGGACACCGTTTGAGCACTTCATCCGCCCGAGGTCCCGTCGGGTCGTTCGTGCCGGGAATACCCCAGACTTCCGAACCCCAGTTCTTGCCGTGGTCCGGGCCGAACACGGTCTGGTCAAACCGCGTGTAACCAAACGTGCCGTCGATCAGGAACGTGGGAGACACGGTCCAGGTGTGGCCCACCGTGGCGATGTTCACCTTTGTATCCCCGGTTCCCCGGGTCCCCAGCGCCGGGCCGCCCACCTCGCCGAGGGCTGCTGGGCCGCTCACGAGGGCAACCATCCGGCCGTACTTGAAGAACGTCGCGTGCCTGGGGTTGGGGTTCCAGTTGAGCTTGCCGTCGTAGTTGTCCCGGTCGAACGAGTTGCCGCCCGCGACGGCGTAGTTGTTCAGGGTTAAACCGGGCTGGTTGGGAAGCGGAACCAGCGCTTGGATCTTGCGGATGATCGAACTCTGCCGGTCGAGCGGGATCTTGTTACCCGGGAACGCCGTGCGATTCCTCCCCTCCGCATCGCCCGTCATCGGGTCGTAAATCGTAACTGCAAACGCGCTGAAATCGCCTTCCCGCTGGTCCGCGGTTGGCACCGAGTAGTTCCCGGACACCCCCCGGCGTCCCATGAATCGTTCATAACCGGCAAAGAAGAACAGCTTGTCCTTCTTGATCGGACCGCTGAAGGTGCCGGTGGCGACGTTGTTGATGCTCTTGGGCTTGCCCGGAGTTCGCAGGAAGTAGTTCCGAGCCCTGACGCGCTGGTCGTCGTGATACCACGAGGTGACGCCGTGAAACTCGTTGGTTCCCGCTTTGGTCACCACCGTAATCGCCGCACCGCCAGCCAGGCCCTGCTCGGCGTCGAAGGAGGCGGTAGCGATGTTCACCGTCTCGATGGTTTCCGCGGGCGGAACGTAGAGCGTGTGGTGAGGCAGCCACAGAAAAACGTTGGTGGCCCCGTCGATCCGCGTGTTGTTGTTGTTGCGGTTGGTGCCGTTGACCTGGAAGGTCAAGGCGCGCGCCGGCGTATCCACAACCGCGTTCTGGTAGGCGACGGGCGTGGTGCCGGGCACCAGGTTGATCAAGCTCTGGTAATTCCGGTAGCCGAACATCGGAAGGTTCGTCATCGCCGTAGTCGGCAGTTCGGCGCGCACGTCGGACTTGTCGGTTTGAAGCGTCGTCACGGTCGCGGCCACCGTGATTGCCTCGGTTACCGGCCCCAATTCCAGTCTCGAATCGACGCGGGTCACCGTGTTGATGGTGACGTCCACGCCCGGTCTGGTCAGCGGCCGGAAGCCCGTGGCGGTGATCTTCAACTCATAGCTTCCGGGCAGAACATTTTGTAACAGGTAACGGCCCCCCTCGTCGGTAGTGGTTTCGCGCGTGACGCCGGTGGCCGGGTTGGTAATGGTTACAGTTGCGTTTGGGACCACGGCCCCGGTCTGGTCCTCGACGGTGCCGACGATCGACCCGTAGAGAACCTGAGCCTCAGCGGGGATGCTCACCAGGCCAGCCAGGAGCAGGGCAACCGGTAAAGTAAGCTTGATTCGCGAAACGAAGTGTTTCATCTCCCCCTCCTTTCTCCTCGCGAAAGCGGTTCTTAACCCGGAGGCTGCGATCCTGCCAGGGCCCTCCCCTGGCCAAAATCCCGAACCGGCTTTCGACAGATACAATGCGACCCCTCGTCGCACCTGCAATCGCATTGCCGCACGCCTCGAGGGGGCTTGTCGATCCCAGTTCGTGGGTCGTCTGCCGCGGCGGGCCGTGCGGGCAGATGGAGAACGCTCGGCGAGGGTTTTTGGGTATTCCCGGGCTTCCGCCCTCGATAGATGGCTTATTGAGACATGGATACTTTCTCGATTATGTCGGTCGCCTTCCTCTGCTTTGCGGGTGCCGAGCGCCATTCTGGGTCTAGTGGCCCACTGTTTTGGGTGTCG
>JACQDI010000319.1 GCA_016201195.1 Acidobacteriota bacterium
CCCCGAGCTGTTACAGACCGGAGCTTGGCAGTATGCCTATACACGAGTACGAATGCCTCAAGTGCGGCACTCGGTTTGAAGAGCTTCAGAGGTTCTCCGAGGCGCCGTTGAAAAGGCACAACGGTTGCGGCGGGCGGGTGAAGAGGCTTCTTTCGGCGCCTGCCTTCCAGTTCAAGGGCACGGGTTGGTACGTCACCGACTATGCCCGGAAGAATAACGGCGGCGACGGCAAGGCGAAGGAAGCCAAGGAAGCGAAGGAAGCCAAGGCCGACCATAAGGCCGACAGCAAGGGCAAGAGCGAGAGCAAGGCCGAAAGCAAGGCCGATAGCAAGACCGAAACCGCCTCGACAAAGAAAGACGACGCCAAGCCGGCGGCCAAGACGACGAAATCCTAAGCTCATGGAAACCATACGGGTCCAGTTCCCGGACGGAAGCGACAAGTCTTTCCCTAGCGGCTCGACACCGCTCGACATCGCGCGGTCGCTCGGCCCGCGCCTGGCGGAGGCCGCCCTCGTGGCCCAGGCCAACGGCCGGCTGATCGACCTGAAGACCCCGCTCACCGAGGACACCCCGCTGCGCATCCTGACCAGCAAGGACCCCGAGGCTCTCGAGGTCTACCGCCATTCGAGCGCCCACCTGCTGGCGGCGGCCGTGCTGGAACTCTACCCGGAGACCAAGCTGGGCATCGGCCCGCCGACCGAAGACGGCTTCTTCTACGATTTCCAGCGCGACACTCCCTTCACGCCCGCGGATCTGGAAAAAATCGAGGCGCAAATGCGGGACCTGGTGAAGCGCGACCTCCCTTTCGAGCGCGTGTGGCTGCCCCGCGAGGAAAGCCTGAAGAAATTCCGCGAGATGGGCGAGCAGATGAAGTGCGAGCTGATCGAGGACAAAGCCGAGGGCGACAAAGTTTCCTGTTACACCACCGGGCCGCACTTCATCGACTTTTGCCGCGGGCCGCACATCCCGTCGACCGGGAAGATCAAGGCCCTCAAGCTCCTGTCTATCGCCGGCGCCTATTGGAAAGGCGACGAGCGCAACGCGCGGATGCAGCGCATCTACGGGACCTCGTTTTTCACCCAGCAGGAGCTGGACGCGCACCTGCATCGTCTCGAGGAAGCTCGCAAGCGCGACCATCGCAAGCTGGGGCCGGAGCTCGACCTGTTCAGCATCCAGGAGTCGGCCGGTCCCGGCTTGATCTTCTGGCACCCCAAGGGCGGCATCGTGCGCAAGATCATGGAAGACTGGCTGCGCAACGAATACCTGCGCCGCGGCTACGGGCTGGTCTACACCCCGCACGTCGCCCGCCAGGATTTGTGGAAAATCTCCGGCCACCTCAACTACTACGCCGACAACATGTTCGCAGCCATAGAGCTGGACGACGCCGCTTACCGGCTCAAGCCCATGAACTGCCCCGGCCACATCCTGATTTATAAGGACCGGCTGCGCAGTTACCGCGACCTGCCGATCCGGCTGGGCGAGCTGGGCACCGTCTACCGCTACGAGCGCTCCGGCGTGATGCACGGGTTGATGCGCGTGCGCGGATTCACCCAAGACGACGCCCACATCTTCTGCACTCCGGCCCAGATCAAGGACGAGGTGATCGGCTGCATGGATTTCGCCCTGGACGTGCTGCGCACCTTCGGCTTCAGCGAATACAAGGTCGAACTCTCGACCTGGGACAAGGGCGCGAGCGGTAAGTACGACGGCGCCCCGGACCAGTGGGAGCTCGCTGAGAGCGCCCTGGTCGAGGCCCTGAAGCGGCTCGGCATCGAGGCAAAGATCATGCCCGACGAGGCGGCGTTTTACGGGCCGAAGATCGACATCAAGCTGGTGGACGCCATCGGCCGGCTGTGGCAGCTCTCGACCGTCCAGGTCGACTTCACCCTGCCGCGCCGCTTCGGCCTGGAGTACATCGCCGAGGACGGCAAAGCTCACCAGCCGCTGATGGTGCACCGGGCGCTGCTGGGGTCGGTAGAACGCTTTTTCGGCGTGCTGCTCGAACACTACGCCGGTGCGTTCCCGCTATGGCTGGCTCCGGTGCAGGCGATCGTCCTGCCCATCACCGATAAGCAGATCGACTACGCGAAGAGCGTCACCAAAAAGCTCCGGGCCGCCGGCCTGCGCGCCGAGCTCGACGGCCGCAGCGAAAAGGTCAACGCCAAGATCCGCGAAGCCCAGTTGCAGAAGATCCCCTACATGCTGGTGGTCGGCGGTCGCGAGGCCGAGAGCGGCCAAGTGTCGGTCCGCGACCGCAAGCTCGGCGACCAGGGAGCCCGGTCCCTCGACGAGTTCCTTGCGGAAGCACAGAAGCTGATAAACTCAAGAAGTTGATTTGGTGATTTCGTGATTTGGTGATTTGGCGATTGGAAAGCCACTTCCCCGCCAGCCACTAAATCAGCAAATCACCAAATCAACAAATCACCAAATGAGAGGAGGTTTCATGCGCAAGTTCACTGGATTGTTGCTCGCCGGAGCCCTGCTGTTCGGGGCTGGCGTCCTGGTGGGCCAGAAGACGGCCACACCCAAGAAGACCCTGGTTCACGCCTTCGCCTTCAAGCAGGTGGAGGGAACCACGCCGCAGCAGATGGATGAGCTGTGGTCCGAGACCCGGAAGATGGCCGGCCAGATTCCCGAGATCAAGAACATCTGGATGGGCAAGGTCACCAACCGCGACGGGCTCTACGGCGTGGTTATGGAGTTCGACAGCCAAGCCGGGCTCAAGACCTACGCCGGTCATGCGGCCCACACCAAGTGGAATGAGACCTATTCCAAGGTTCGCGTAGAGGGAACCACTACGCTGGACATCCAGGGCCAGTAGTGCTGTGGGCGGCCTATGCCGTCTGCCTGGCGGTGGCGGCGGGCGGCGCAGTTTTCTATAGCCTGGTGCTGGTGGCCGCCCGGCGCTTTCGCCGCGACGCCGCGAGGCCCGCGGGCTTCACCCCGCCCATCTCGGTCCTGAAGCCGCTGGCCGGTCTCGAGGCGGATCTGGAAGAAAACCTCCGCACGTTTTTCGAGCAAGACTACCCTCAATACCAGCTCCTGTTCGCCGTCCGGGAGGCGGAAGACCCGGCGGCAGCGGTGGCACAGCGGCTGATCGCCCGGTATCCCGACCGCGACGCGGCGCTGATCGTCACCGGCGAACCTCCCTTCCCCAACGCCAAGGTCTGGAGCCTGCACCTCATGGCCGAGCGGGCCCGGCACGAGATCCTGGTCATCAGCGACAGTGACATCCGCGCCGCACCGGAGTGCCTGCGGGACATCGCTGCCGACTTCGCTGATCCACGCGTGGCGGTTACCTGCTGCCCGTACCGCGCCGTGCCCGGCCCCAGCTTCTGGTCGCGCCTGGAAGCGCTCACCCTCAACACCGAGTTCTGGTGCGGGGTACTGGTGGCGCGGATGCTCGAAGGAATGCGGTTCGCGGTCGGCCCCACCATGGCCTTGCGCCGGCAATACCTGGAACAGGTGGGAGGCTTCCCGGCGGTGGGCGAGTATCTGGCCGAGGATTTCGTGCTCGGGCAATGGGCCGAGCGATACAGCTACAAGGCGGCGCTCTCGGCGCAGGTGGTCGATCACTGCATCGGGGCCGAGCGATACAGCTACAAGGCGGCGCTCTCGGCGCAGGTGGTCGATCACTGCATCGGCGGGCATCCGTTTCGCGCCAACCTCACCCACCGCATCCGCTGGGCCCGCTCCACCCGCCGCTCCCGGCCGTGGGGATACCTCTGGCAAGTATTTACGAACTCGCTGCCGTTCGCCCTGGTGCTGCTGGCAGGCCCGGCCGCGCCGTTGACCGCGCTGGTCCTCATAGCGCGGGTGGCAGTCGTGGCCGCAGTGTCGTTCGGCCTGCTGCGCGATCCGTTCACGCGCCGGTACTGGTGGCTGGTTCCCGTCGCCGATGCGGCCAGCCTAGTGGTGTGGGCGCTGGGGTTGTTCGGCAACACTATCGTCTGGCGCGGCCGCCGTTACCAGCTCCTGCGCGACGGCCGCTTCCGCGGGGTCGCCTGATGCGGCGGGACAATTGCGCGGGATTACGTCCTGATTCTGGCCGGCAGCCTGTGCGCTTCCCCAACCGGCAGCATCGTCGGGTCGGTGAAGGATCCTTCCGGCGCCGTCGTGCCCGGCGTGCAGATCACGCTGACCAATATCGCCACC
>JACQDI010000340.1 GCA_016201195.1 Acidobacteriota bacterium
CAGGGCCGTCTCCCCCTGGTGAGGTTAGCTGTTGGAGATCTGGAGGTTGTTCTGGAGTTGGAAGTAGGTAGCCGCGAAGCGGGCTGCCTGCTCGGCGAGCTGCTTGTCGAGTTGGTTCAGGACCACGCCCTCCAGGCGCACATTGCCGTTCTTCACGATGATGTGAATGGGCGGGAGGGCCTGGTTGCCGTAGCGGAAGCCCAGGGCCGGGGAGCCGTAAATGGCCCGGGCCACGCGGACGCGGATCTGGTCGTCATACGCGGAAGTGGGCAGCACTTCCAACTGGTTGTTGACTGCCTTGACGCCGCTGACCTGCTTGGCCAGGTTGGCATAGTCGTTAAAGCGCTGGGGCAGGCGAACGGCCCCGCGCAGGGTGACCACGCCGTCCTTCACCTCGCCGTTGACTAGGTCAAAGATGTCATAGAACGGGAACACCCGGATCTCGTGGGTGATGTCGCGGGCGATCTCATCGTCGCTGCGGCTCGAGGCGATCGCGATGTGGTTTTCCACACCGCTCAGCCCGTCGGTCTTGCGGGCGACCTGGTAGGCGCGCTCAGCCTTGGAGAGCCGGTCCACGCTGCCGGCCAGGGTGGCCATGTGGTCATGAACAGTGACCGTCACCGAATCGAAATTGGCGTCCCGGAGCCTCTTGGTGACCTGGGCGGCCAGGGCCCCGTCCGACGGGGCGGTGACCGTCGCGTGCGCCGCGAAGGCGCCGAAAATCATCATGAACGCCACGATTTCCAGTTTGCGTTTCATTTTCGTTTCCTCCTTCCTCACGCTATATTGGTCGTGTTCCGGCGCCCTTCCGTTCCTGGAGTTATGTAAAGGTAAAGTAAAAGTTTGTGAGAAGATAATGAACCGGGACCGCAACTAAACAAGGTGAGGAAGATTGTGGCGGCGCAGTGCACAGATCGGGAACGGCTGGCGGGCTGGTGCCAGGGGGTGGCCGGAGAGACGTTCGAGGAGCGGCGTTCGGAGCTTTTCTGGCAATACATCAGCGGCCGCCAGCAGATGCCGGAGATCGAGCAGCACCTGGAGGCCTGCCAGGACTGCCGCCAGGCGATGGAGCGGGAGCGGGCGCTGGCCGGGGCGCGGCGGAGCCAGGGGACGGTGCAAGTGGCGGTGTGCCCTTCGAGCGACGAGATGCTTCGCTACCTGGAGCGGGGCGAGGGGATGAGTCCCTGGCGCCGGCTGGAGATCAAGCGGCACGTGGAGCAGTGCGCGCTCTGCCGCGAGGAAGCGGGCTGGGCGGCAAGCGTGGTGGTCGAGCCGAGGAAAGCCCCCAGGTTGGGATGGTTTGGGTGGAAGTGGACCTGGGGCGTGGCGGCTGCCGCCACGGCGGCGATGGTCGTTTTCTTCGCGGTCGTGAATCCGCCCGGACCGCGGCGGCTGGCTCGCTACGCGCTGGTGCCGGATGTGCCGTATGAGGCGATGCGGGCCGAGTTCACCCAAAAGCACCCGGAGGATCAGATGCAGTTTCGCGCCGCCACCGAGCTGGTGAGCATCGGGGAGTACCGGCAAGGAGAGCAGATGCTGCAGGCGCTTCAGCAGAAGTGCGGGGCGGATCCGAGCGTCGTGTTTTTCCTGGGCCACGTGGCACTGCGTGAGGGGCGGATCCCGGAAGCGCTGATGCTGTGCACGCGCGCCGAAAAGAGCTCGCTCAACGGGTATCGCTGCTGGTATCTGGCCAACGTAGCGCTGATTGCCGGGGACCTGGATCTGGCCCGCAAGGAGATCCAGCACGCCACGCACCACGAGCCCTACGCGGGGCCGGCGAAAAGGCTCGAGCAGTTGGTGCACTGAAAGGCGCACGCAAAGACGCAAAGCACGCAAAGGTCGCCAAGGTTTTCTTTGCGTCTTTGCTTCCTTGGCGTCTTGGCGTGCGCCTTTCCTTCAACGAATGCGGAAGCCTGACTTGCGTAGCAGGTTCACCAGCACGGCCTTGCCTTTAAAGATGCGGGTGGCAACCGTGTTCATGGGGATGGAGAGACGCTCGGCGATCTGCTGGTAGTCGAGTTCGTCCACAATTCGCAGGCGCAACGCCTCGCGGTAGGCCTCGGGGACTTTTTCCATCAACTTCTCGAAAGCGAGTCGGGTCTCGATTTCCTCGAACTGGAGCGGGGGGACGCTGGGTTCGACGGCAGGGTTTTCGGTCCACTCGGCCTCGCCGATGAGGCGGACGTGGCCGCCGCGCTTCTGGGTGTTGGCGGCGCGGTGGGCTTCGAGCACCGTGAGCTGGGCGACGCGGAACAGGTAGGTCGACAGGCGGGAGTCGCCGCGGAATTCGCCGCTCGAGGAGATGGTGGAGAGGAAGATCTCCTGGAGCAGGTCCTCGCGCTCGGTCTCGGAGTCGACAGCGCGGCGCAGCAGGCCGCGAATGGGCTGCGAGCGGTAGATGAACTCCTCGTAGAGGCGGGCTTGGGCATCGCGGTCGCCGCCGCGAGCGCGGGCCAGCAATTCCGGTTCGCTCAGGCGCTGTATTTCTTGATCCACGCGTTGAGGTCCCGGGTCATTCGCTCGCGCACGCGGCCCAGGGCGCGGTCGTCGAAGCGATTGGCGTGTTCGGTAGGATCGGCGGCCAGGTCGTACAGCTCATTGGGGCCGCGCCATTGGTTTCCCTGCTGGTTCCGCAGGAGGAGCTTGTGCTGCTCTTCCCGGAGCATGACCGTATTGCGGAAGTATCCGTAGACGCGGTTGTCCCAGCGGCCCAGGGCGCGAGTGGTCAGCAGGGGCCAGTAACTGCGGCCGCACAGGTTACGACTCTTGGGCAACGGCAAGCCGAGCAGGTCCAGGACGCTGGGGAGAAAATCGTAGAAGCTAACCAGCTCCTGACGCGCTCGCCCGGAGGGGATGGTCTGGAGCCAGCGGGCGATGAGGGGCACGGCCATCACTTCCTCGTACATATTGATAGGGTCGGAGGCCAGGCCCTTGCTCCAGTAGCCGTGGCGGCCGAGTAAAAATCCATTGTCGCCCACAAACACCAGCAGCGTCTGCTCGGAGAGCTTCTTTTCGTCGAGGTAGTCGAGCAGGGCGCCCACGCGGTCGTCGAGGGCGGTGGTCGACGCGGCGGTCTTGCGCAGGTTGCCGATGGGGTCGGCGAGCAGGTTGCGCTCGCGCAAGGCGTTGGGTTTGGCCGGCTCGAGAGGGAAGGTCTTGAACTCGACGTCGCGGTAGAGGTCGTAATACTTCTGTGGGTGGCCGTTGAGCGGGGTGTGCGGGTTGAAATGGGAGACCACCGCGAACCACGGGTTGGGCTTCTTGCGGGCCTCCTCGATGAATTCGACGGCGTGCTCGTGGATCAGGTCGGCGAGGTAGCCTTTCTCCGGGACGCGCCGCACTTCGCCTCCACCGGTGCTCGAGATCATGACCGGATCCTGGTAAGGGGAAGAACCGCCGGGTATGACGTACCAGCGGGTGAAACCGTGCTGGGCCTGCTCCTCGAAGCCCAGGTGCCATTTGCCGTAGTAGCCGCAGGTGTAGCCGTTGGCGGCCAGCATGTCGCTCAGGAAGACCTCGTTGCGGAAGCTCGCCGGAGGCGCTGCCTGACCCTGGGGCGGCGATTCAACGGGCTTGGGCGTAAGGAAATCGTGGATGCCGTGCTGCATCGGGGTGCGGCCGGTGAACAGGGTGGCCCGGCTCGCGGAGCAGATGGGCGTGCAGACGAAGTGATGGGCGAAG
>JACQDI010000072.1 GCA_016201195.1 Acidobacteriota bacterium
ATGGCCGCCCGCTCGACCAGCAGCCGGTCGTTCTTTTTGCGCAGCCCCACCGCCTTGACGGTGGCGGAGCCAATGTCGAGTCCGACCAGAGGAGCTGTGGCGAAGGAGAGCACGGTTTATTTGGAGACCCGAGCCAAGTCAGCGGCCAGGAATTCCGCGCGTTCGGCCAAGCTGCGGGCCCGCTCCAGGTCCCCCTGCTGGCGAGCTTCCCGGGCCAAGTCGACGAAGGCCCGCACTCGGACCGCGGCGGCAGAGCGCTCCTGATCGGGCGGCAGCTTTGCGGCCTGCTTCAGGGCGTGCTCGGCTGCGACCAGGCTGCGGTCGATGCGTTGCCGCAGGTCTTTTTCCTGGGCGGCTGTGAATGCCGGCCGCAACTGCGGGGCAGCGTCAGGGCTGCGGGTGGGGGCCGGTGCGGTCACCACCGGCGGCGGCGCGGGTCCCGCGGGCGTCGAGGAGGCAGCCGGCCGCTGGCGCGGCGCAACCTTGGGAGGCGGCGCCGGCGCGGGCTCGACGGCCCGGGCTTCCGTCTCTGCCGGAATGGCCTCCGGCGGAATGGCCTCCGGCGGAATGGGCTGGGGCGGCGGCAATCGCTCCCCTGTCTGCGGCGCCGAAAGCGGCTCGGCCGCGGCCGCCACCGTCGGAGCCGGCGCAGGCGTGTTCGCTCGACCCCTCAACTTACAGCCGGAAACCGCCGCCAGCAACGCCAGCGCCACCGCCCCGGCTGCCTTGACTCCTCGCTTCCCACCGGCGATCACTTGGCCTCCACCACCGGAAACCTTACGCGGAAGGTCGTACCACGGCCCGGTTCACTGGAGAAGTCGATTGTACCATTGTGCAATTGCACCAAACGAAACGTCATCGCCAGACCGATGCCCGAGCCTTTCTGCTTGGTGGTGAAGTAGAGGCGGAAGATCCTCTCGCGGTTTTCGGGAGCGATCCCCACGCCCTGATCGGCCACCGCCAGCTCTACGTCCGAATCCACGCGTGACAAGACCAGCTTCAGCTCCCCGCCGTCCGGCATGGCCTGGATGCCGTTGACCACCAAGTTGAGGATAGCCTCTTTCAATTGGTCGCGGTCGGCCTGGATCAAGCAGCCGTTCGAGCCGTTGACCACCTGGATGCGCACCTTCTGCTGGGCTGCCTGCGGGGCGGCGAGCGCCGCTACTTCCTCCA
Organism: Acidobacteriota bacterium; assembly: GCA_016201195.1. GTDB lineage: Bacteria > Acidobacteriota > Terriglobia > Bryobacterales > JACQDG01 > JACQDI01. The sequence continues at coordinate 1,174 of JACQDI010000072.1, forward strand.
CCAGCCCGTCCAGCCGCGCTTCGGTCAGGTGCAGCTCGACCGGGCGGGTGAAGTCCAGGAAGGTGTTTACCACGTGATTGAGGCGGGCGATCTCGCGCGCAATCACGGCCAGCTCCTTGGGGGGTTCCGGCAGCTCCGGGGCCAGGCGGTTCTTCAGCAGCTCGAGGTGCAGGGTGATGGCGTTGAGCGGATTCTTGATGTGGTGGGCGACGCCGCCGGTGAGCCGGCTGATGGCCGCTAAGCGCGTGGAAACTTCGACCTGGGTCTGAATCTGGCGGCGGGTTTCGGCGTCCCGCAGCGTCACCAGCGTGCCCACTCGCCGGCGGGCAGTGAAGTCCTCCATGATCTCCACACTCAACAACACGCGAGCCGGGCCCGTTTCGAGCTCGACCATCTGGTTCGCGATGGACTGGCGCAGCCGCGCGGCGCTGCCAACCAGGGCGCCCAGGCGCGTGCCCTCGGGAAAGACCTGTTCGAGGGGCTGTCCCATCATCTGCCAGCGCCCCAGCCCCAGGAAAGCTTCCGCCGCCTCGCTGGCGATGATGAGCCGGTCGTCGCCGTCAAACAGCAGCACCGCCCCGTCCAGCTTGCTCATCAGTTGCTCCATGTTGCCGCGCAGCGAGGTGATCCCTTCCCGCGCGTCGCGGAACTGCTGGCCGAGCAGGCTTAGTTTCGAAGTGATGGTCGCGTATTCGCTGGTCCCCGAGACCTGGGAAGGCAGGGTGGGGGCGAACTCGCCGCGCGTCATCCGGTCGATGGCCTCGCCCAGCCGGTCGAGCGGGCGGAAGGCGACCCGGGAAAACAGGATGGCCAGGACCAGGGCGGCCAGCAGGCTGACGAGGGCCGCGAATCCCAGTTCCCGAATCTGCGGCGCCAGGCGCCGACGCAAGATGCTGGTCGAAACAGCCACGTGCACCGCCAGCACCGGCTGGTCGTGCTGATCCTTCAACGCTTGGGAGATCTCGTAGTCCTGGGTGGCGTAAATCGCGCGCGCCTGGTCGAGCAGGCCCTTCTCAGCCAGCTCGTGCAGGTTGGGTCGGCGAACCCACAGGTCGGTCGGCCTGGATCCCACCAATACCTTTCCGGCCAGGTCGGTCACCGCAGTTTCGGCGATGGTATTGAAGTTGCCATGCGCCCGCAGCAGGCTCGCCCGAAGGTCGTAGTCCTCGCTCACGGCCTGCCGCCAGCTTTCTTCGACCGTCGCTGCCGGCGGCGGCTCGGAAAGGGTGTAGATGGTGGCGGTGACCACCTGGCCCAGGGCGGTTTCCGCTTGCTGGACGGCGGATTCCAATTGCATCCGCAGGAGGTGACGCAGGTAGATCAGGGAGAGGGCCGCCGTAGAGGCCAGGAAGAGGGCCACTATGGAGAGGGTCAGGCGGCGCTTGAAGGACATGGGAAGAAAAACCAAGTCAAAAGTCAAAAGGCAAAAGGCAAAAATCAAAAGTAAAATCACCCTGTCTCACGAAGCGCCGTACTCCTTCAGTTTGTTGTGTAGCGTCTTCAGGCTGATGCCGAGTATCTCCGCGGCGCGGGTCTTATTGTTGCGTGTATATTCAAGCGTCTTCAGAATCAGGCCTTTTTCAGCGTCGGCGACGGTGGTCCCGACGCTGAACTGCACGGCGTCACCGTCCAACTGGGGGCGCGCGGCGCCGGCCGGGGAGGCAAAATCCGCCGGCAAGTGGGCCAGGGTGATGCTCCCTTCCCCGGCCAGAATCACCGCCCGCTCCAGCACGTTGCGGAGCTCGCGCGCGTTGCCCGGCCAGTCGTGCCGCTCGAGCCGCTCCACCACCGCCGGCTCCAGGCCCGTCACCCGGCAGGAATGCTTCTGGTTCAAGTGCGGGAGCAGGGCTTCGGCAATCAGCGGGATGTCCTGCTTGTGCTCGCGCAGGGGCGGCATCGAAATATGAAACACGTTGAGGCGGTAATACAGATCCTGGCGCAGCTCGCCCTTGCTGATGGCCTGCTCGGGTACTTTGTTCGTGGCAGCCAGCACGCGCACATCCACCTGGAACTCGGCCTTGGCGCCCAGCCGCCGGACGCGGCCGTCCTCGAGGACGCGCAGCAGCTTGGCCTGCGTACCCGACTGCATCTCGCCGATCTCGTCCAGCAGCAGCGTGCCGCTCTGCGCCAGCTCGAAACACCCAGCCCGCCGCTCGGCGGCCCCGGTGAAGGAACCCTTTTCATGGCCGAACAGCTCGCTCTCCATCAGGGTTTCGGGAAGCGCCGCGCAGTTGATGGCGACGAAGGGTCCCTGGCGGCGCGGGCTGAGCTGGTGGATGGTGCGGGCCACCATTTCCTTGCCCGTCCCGCTCTCTCCGGTGATGAGGACGGAAGCGGAAGTTGGCGCCACCTGCTGGATCAGCGCGAACACGCGCTGCATCCCCGGCGAGCGTCCGACCATTTCTTCGAGCTCGCCGCCATAGGCCAGGCGCCGCTGGAGCCGTTCTTTTTCCAGCGACAGGCTGCTCTGCGCCACCGCCCGCTCGAGAAGCACTTTCAGCCGGGCGGGCTGGACCGGCTTTTCCTCAAACCAGAAGGCGCCCAGGTCGTGCACCGTGGCCACGGCGTTTTCGATGCTGCCGAAGGCGGTGAGCACGATGGTCGGCGGGGCATTGCCCTGCTCGGCCAGGCGCCGCAGAAGCCCGAAGCCGTCCAGGCGCGGCATGTCCAGGTCGGTGATGATGGCCTGGGCCGGGAAGGTGGCCAGTTTCTCCAGCGCGTCCTGCCCATCGGCGGCGGTGAGGGTTTGGTACCCCCACCCGGCGGCCAGCTCGGCCAGTGCCTCGCGCTGGCTCTCCTCGTCGTCGACGATCAAGACGTGCTTGCCCGGAGCGCCCATACGCCTATATTCTAGAACGGATTGTAGGGTCGGCCCTCTGGCCCGCGCCCGGCCGGGGACCGGCTGCGCTCAGGGGAGCCGCCCTACTACCGCCTTGGCCGTGGCCAGGTTGTCGTTGGCGTCCCAGACACGGATGGCGATAGTGTGCTCGCCGGGCTTGACCTCCGGGGTCAGGAAATCGTAGTCGAGCTCGCGCGAGTCGAACAGGTGCGTGGCCGGCAGCATCATCTGCCACTCGCCGCCGTCGACCGAATACTCGGATCTATCGATCTCCGAGAGCGCGTCGGCCACGTGGAAGCGCACGCGGATCCTTCCGCCCTCGATCGCCGCCGCCGGCGCGGAGATCAGCGGAGGCGTGTTGTCGATGACGAAGGGCTCACTCTCCTTGGTGTAGGTGAGGGCCGCGGGGCCGGGGTTCGAGGGAGCGTCCGACGCGGTGACGCGCACCCGGTACCAGCCATCGGCAAAGGCAGTCGAGTCCCAACTGAAGTGCTGCTGCTCCACCTTTTCCTTCAGCACCTTCCAGTTCTGTTCGTTTACCCCGCGAATCTCGATCCGGAACGCCAGGTCGTCCTCGTTTTCGTCCTGGGCGAGCCAGCGCACACCCAGGTAGCCCTTGGCCGCGTTCATGGTCCGGACCGGCTGGGGCGCGACGGTCAGCGGCGGTGCGGGCTTCGCCCCCAGCGCGGGCAGGGTCAGGGTCTGCGTGGAGCTGGCCGTGACCGGGGGATCCGCAAACTTGTGGTTCGGCGGGGTCACCTCGAGATCGCTGATGGTGGGCGCGATGTTTTTCGGCTGGTAGGCGAGCGTGACCGAATCGAGCACGGGCAAGGCCGCGCCGCTTGTTTCGAGCACCGCCTTCCACTGCACGAAGCGGGCCGGCGGGCAATCGACCGGGGCGCCCTCCGGCGGGCGGACGGGGCTCGACCACTTGCTCCAGTATTGAGCCGGGCCGCTCAGGTTGCCGGAGCGCGCGTAGAGGGTCAGCGTGGCGCCGTGGGGCAGCGTCGCTTTCGGGTGCAGGCGGCCCCAGCGCGAAAAGATGGCCGCATCAAACACGTCAGACTCGAAGGTTCCCTTGGGCTCAATCTCCGGACCGAGGCCGTATACCTTCCCCACGTTGGCGGTGGCTACCAGGACCCGGCCGCCGGCCTCTTGCAGAAACGCCGTGATCTGAGCCGGGGCGGCCTTGCGCAACAGCGAGTAAACGTGATCGGACTCAAGCTGGAAGATGCGGCCCTGGTTGCCGGCGCCGATCAGCAGCTTGCCCTGCGGATTGAAACCGAGTGCATAGACCACGTCGTCGTTGGAGGTCCACAGACGG
>JACQDI010000345.1 GCA_016201195.1 Acidobacteriota bacterium
TGGCCGTCTTCACCTTCCGCTACCGGTTCATCGGCGATCTGGCGCCGGTGGCGCAAGCGACCACGGTCGTACTGGTGATGTGGTATCTCTGTTACTGGCTATACCAGCGCCGGATCTTCTTCAAGCTGTGAGACAGCAGTCGACTACAGCGGCTCCCAGCGGTCCCCTCGGCGTTCGAAGCGGATCGGGATGCTAGCCCACTCCATCTGCTGGATGCGGTTCAGATAGGTGAGCCTCACGTCGTACTCATAGGCATCCGTGCTGGGGACGCGCCGCCGCGCCCGGATTTCCGTCGAGATCAGCTTCGGTATTGCCGTCCCCTGGGCCGTGAATTGGATGCCGGGGACGCTCTCGCCCTTGGCGGCCCGCTCGAACAGCGCCTCACCGGCCTTCCTGACTGTTTCCGCCGGCGGCCCGGACTGGCTCCGGCATCCGGCCAGAGCGATCGCTACGAGGAACAATACAGATCTCATTGCAGTATCCGGAACACTTCATCCATGGGATGAGCTCCCGGCTGGAGCCCCATTACCACCCGGATCGGCCCGTGGCCGTCCGGCGTCTCGACTGTCCTGCCCTCCGGCGTCACTTTCAGCCGCAGGGTCTCGAACCGGAACAGCTCCGGCTTCAGCAGCGCCAGCGCGGCCCCACCGTCCCACAGATAAATGGGCCCGGTGGCGAGGTTGAGGATCTGACCGGCGGGGCGCGGCAGCAGCCGGTCGATGAACTCTCGGGTCACCGGCAGATGATTCGTGGCGTCGAGCGGCACCAGCTCGATGCGCAGGCCGCGCCGGGCCTGGGAAAAAACATAGTCAGCCCCTTCGGGGTCGACGAAGATGTTGTACTCGCTGAGTCCATCCGGGGTATTGCCGGGCACCCGAACGGCGCCGCCCATGATGACCAGCCGGCCGATGTGCGAAACAAGCTCCAGATTCTCGCGGAGCAGTGCGGCCAGATTGGTGAGGGGGCCTGTGGCCAGCACGTCCGTTTTCTGAGCCAGCAGCCGGCGCAAGAGAGGCACCGCCGATTCGGGTCGTCCCGCTGCGCGCGCCGCGGAAAAGGCCGGCAGCTTTGCCACGCTCCCGCTTTGCGCCCGCCATGCCGCCGGAAACTCGTTCTTGCCCCGCTGCCACGGCTCAAACACTCCGACCGGTACCTGCCGGCCATAGGTCAAGAGGACGTGTGCGGTGTCCTCGACGGCCGACTCGGGGTAGGAATCCCCGAAGGAAATGGTCACTCCGCGCAGCGTCCGGTCGTTCGCACTCAGCAGCATCGCCAACGCCACGTAGTCATCGATTGCCCCGTCGTGGTCTAGAATCACAGCCCGGCTCCCACACCCGCCGAGGAGCGCTCCGGCGAGGACCAGAGGCAGCGTTCGGGTGCGCACCATACTATGATAGGGCGATGCGAACCAGCCGGAGAGAGTTTTTACAGGGCGCCGCCGGAGTGTTGCTCGGGCCTCCGGCGGCCGCGAGGCCCAACCTGCTGTTTCTGTTCAGCGACGAGCACCGGGCGCAGTCGTGGCCGAGCGAAGTCACCGCGCCCAACATGGCCCGCCTCGCAACCCAGGGCGTGAGCTTTTCGCGCTGCGTCTCCAACTACCCGGTCTGCTCTCCGTATCGCGCCATGCTGCTCTCCGGCCGCTGGCCCTTCTCGACCGGCGTCGTCGACAACGGCCTGCCGCTCCGTGCGGAAGAAACATCCTTGGGCAAGGTGTTCCGCGACGCCGGCTACAAGACCGGCTACATCGGAAAATGGCACCTCGGGCAGGAGGGCGTGTTCCAGTCCTCGCGCCACGGGTTCGATTATTGGCGGCCGTGGTACGCCACCAATGCGCACTTCGACAAATCGTTCTACTTCGACGACGAAGGCAAGAAATACGTCCCGCGCGGCTACAACGCCACGCTGATGACCGACCAGGCCCTCGGCTTCCTGGAGCGCCACCGCGCCGATCCGTGGATGCTGATGGTCTCCTGGAACCCGCCGCACCCGAACTACCGCGACGCGCCAACCGAGCAGATGAAGCTTTACGACCCGGCGGGCCTCCCGCTGCGCCCTAACGTGACCATGAAGGACGCGCGCCTGGAGCGTTTGCGTCTCGACTGGCAGGGATATAACGCCCACATCACCGCCGTCGACGCCGAGCTGGGCCGCCTGCTGCGAAAGCTCGACGAACTTCGCCTGGCCGAAAACACCATCGTCATCTACACATCAGACCACGGCGACATGATGGGATCCCAGGGACGCATGGGGAAGCGCTTGCCGCACGAGGAGTCGGCGCTCGTTCCGTTCCTGGCCCGGTGGCCGGGCCACATCCCCGCCGGAATCACCCGCCCCGAGTTCCTCGGCACGATCGATCTCTACCCGTCGCTTTGCGCCCTGGCCGGGGTCGGCGCGCCTAAGCACTGCGAGGGCCGCGACCTTTCCTCGTCGTTTCTGGGAGGCGAGTCCCGCGCCCCGGACTCGGCCTTTTTAATGCATATCGACAAGCATGGGGCGAGTGGCGGCATCCAGAATCCAGCGCCGATTTTTCGCGGCGTCCGCACCACGCGCTATACCTACGCCGCCGGCGAAACCGGCCCCTGAGTCCTGTTCGATAACCAGGAAGACCCGTTCCAGTTGCACAACCTGGTGCACGATGCCCGCCGCAAGAATCTTCGCTCGGAGTTGGAGGGGTTGACCAAGGAGTGGTTAACGCGAGCCCACGACCCGTTCCCGTGGGATGCGGCTGTCAATTGAGGTCTCACGCAAACAGTCATGCACGCGTGGTGCAGCCTGTCAAAAACGAACACGTGCCGAACTCTACTTCAGCAGCATCTTGATGTCGTCGCACTGACTGAGCAGTGGCGCCTTCTCGCAGAGTGCTTTCGCCGGCTCCGAAAGGTTCGAAAACTGCTCTGGCTGCATAATACCGGGATCCCGTGAGACCAGCCCACAAGGTCGATTCGCTTTTTCTCCCCGATCTGGTGTTCCCTCTTGATTTCGTCAATAATTCTACCTGCCAGCGCGTTTGAAACTCAGTACCCTTGAGGCCAAACGCGCGGAGCAGGAACTCCGTCGAGTTCGAGCGGTTGAGGATCCAGGCCAACCAGTCCGAGTAGCTCTCTTCGCGATTCCGCTCCGGATGCAGCCAGCGGTGATCGGCGATAGTGAGTCGGAGAGGGTCAGCAAGTGGCCGGAGGCGTCGATCTGACTTCTCAATCAGCTTGACAAGCCGGGCCGCTTGGGTTTTGGAGAGCTCCCGATGGCATTGGAGAAGGCGCTCCACCGCGGCCAGCGGTTCCCGTATAGGCTCCTCACGGAACGACTGGCCCCATCGGGCATAAACGCGAACGGCCAAACGCCTCGCTGGACTTTTGGCTTTGATCATCTGCCCACATCCCCTGCCTGGCGCCTATGCTCGCCGCCTCACCTTCTCTTCCCGATCCAATCCGTCTCGCAGCAGCAACTTAATGTACGTCTGGTAGCCGAGCCCCTTGGTTGACGCCAGACGCCGCGTCCGCTCCAGATCGTCGCTGGGTATCCGCAGCATGACCTTCTGCGACCGCGGCCTTACAAGGGCCTCAGCGCGTTTGGACACAGTTATGCCGACGCTCCTGTTGCCGATTCGCAGTGTGCCGTCCCTCTCTGCCTGTTGAAACAGTTTCAGAATCCGGTCCTGGTTCTCCTCGAACCATCGGGCCTCCTCGGCCCGGGTTTGCGTATCGCCCAGTTTCTTCTTAGGCATTCGGCCCTCCCTTCTTCAGCCGGCGCCA
>JACQDI010000346.1 GCA_016201195.1 Acidobacteriota bacterium
CAGAGCGGCATCCGCCACGAGATCGGCTGGGATTACGGCTTTGGCGTGCAGTACAAGCCGCTGCTAAGCGAAAACATCGTGTTTACCAGCGGCTTCGGCATTTTGAAGCCCGGCGTCGGCTTCAAGAACATCTACACCAGCGAGATCCTCTTCTCCGGCTTCGTGCAGATGAGGTTACTGTTCTAAGATATGAGCAAGAAACTCATCTGGGTGTTACTAACCCTAACCCTGGTCCTTCTCGGCGCCGAGAACCTCCTCCGTCAGCCGCCCGAAGACCAGCGCCGCAAGAGCGAAGGCTGCGTCTCGGCCAAGTGCCACGTGGGCATCGAGCCCATGCACGCCTCCCCCGCCGTGCGCCTCGGCTGCACCGACTGCCACGGCGGCAACGCCGCCACCACCGAAAAGAAGGCCGCCCACGTTGAACCGCGCCACGGCCGTCCGGGCGCTCGCTCCTACACCCAACTCAACCGCGAGTCGCCCGAGTACGTGCGCTTTCTCAACCCCGGCGATCTGCGCATCGCCGACCAGACCTGCGGCACGAGCGGCTGCCACGACGCCGTCGTCTACAAGGTCCGCCACAGCCTGATGACCCACGGCGGTTTCCTCTGGGCCGCCGCGCTCTACAACAACGGCGCGTTCCCGCTCAAGGACGCCGTGTTCGGCGAAAGCTACAACTCAAAGGGCGTCGCCCAGAAACTGTTCACCCTCCCACCGCCCAACCCGGACCAGACCCGCTTTCAGGGCATCCTGCCCCTGCTCCAGCCGCTGCCGCAGTTCGAAGCGACGCAGCCCGGCAACACCCTGCGCGTGTTCGAGCGCGGCGAGGAGCGGCTCAGCAACCGCGGCTTCGGCACGCTTACCCGCACCGATCCGGTCTTCCAGGGCTTGCAGAAGACCCGCCTGCTCGACCCGCTGCTCTCCTTCCTCGGCACCAACGACCACCCGGGCGATTACCGCTCCTCCGGCTGCACCGCCTGCCACGTGGTCTACGCCAACGACCGCGACCCGATCCACTCCGGACCCTACGCCGCCAAAGGCCATACAGGTCTCAGCTATACTAATGATCCGACTACGCCCAAGAACGTGCCCGGCCACCCCATCGCCCACCGCCTCACCCGCTCCATCCCCTCCAGCCAGTGCGTGGTCTGCCACATGCACCCCGGCACCTCCTACGCCTTCCAGTACCTCGGCTACATGTGGTGGGATAACGAGACGGACGGCGGCCCGATGTATCCGCCGCAGAGCAAGAAGCTGTCGCCCGAGGAGACCGCGCGGCTGCTCATCTCCAATCCCGAGTCGGCGTCGCTCAAGGGCTACTGGTCCGACCCGAAGTTCCTCAACGAGCTGACCTCGCTCAACCCCAAGCTCAAGCAGACGCAGTTCGCCGACTTCAACGGCCACGGCTGGGTCTACCGCGCCGTCTTCAAGCACGACCGCAAGGGAACGCTGCTCGACGCCGAGGACCGCCCGGTCGACTTCAACGATCCCGACAAGTTCAAAAAGGCCGTCCACCTCCGCGACATCCACCTCGAAAAAGGGATGCACTGCAACGACTGCCACTTTGAGCAGGACTCCCACGGCAACGGCAAGCTCTACGGCGAGGCGCGCGCTGCCGTGGAGATCGATTGCGCGGACTGTCACGGCACAATGACCGCGCGGGCAAATCTCAAGACCTCCGGGCCGGCCTCCCCCACGCCGCCTCACGATCTCTCGATTTTGCGAACGCCCTTCGGCGCGAAGCGCTTCGAGTGGTTCGGCTCGAAGCTCATCCAGCGCTCCATGGTCGAGGACGGCAAACAGTGGGAGGTCTCCCAGGTGCTCGACTCCATCACCCCCGGCCACCCCCGCTACAACGAGAAGTCGCGCAAGGCAAAAACCATCCAGGGTCACTCCAACGAGAAGATGTCCTGCTACGCCTGCCACACCTCGTGGATGACGAGTTGCTTCGGCTGCCACCTGGTGATGCGGGCCAACGCCAACCGCCCGACCCTGCACTGGGAAGGCGACACCGACACCCGCAACTTCACCAGCTACAATTTCCAGGTCCTCCGCGACGACGTGTTCATGCTCGGTCTCGACAGTACTGTGAAGAAGCACAAGATCGCGCCGGTCCGCTCCTCGAGCGCGATCCTCGTGGCCTCGCGGAACGCCTCCCGCGAGTGGATCTACTCCCAGCAGCAGACCATCTCCGCCGAGGGCTACAGCGGCCAGGCCTTCAACCCGCACTTCCCTCACACCGTCCGCACCCGCGAGACGCGCACCTGCACCGACTGCCACCTCTCGGCGGCCGGCGACAACAATGCCTGGATGGCCCAGTTGCTGCTCCAGGGCACCAACTTCGTCAATTTCATGGGCCGCTACATCTACGTTGGCGAAGGCGGCGCGGGCTTCGAGGCGGTGGTGGCCACCGAGCGCGACGAGCCCCAAGCGGTGATGGGCAGCTACCTGCACAAGCTCGCCTACCCGGAAAACTACGCCCGCCACCAGAAAACCAAACAGCTCACCGAAGCCTATCACCACGAGGGATCAGAGATCTTGAGCGTCCAGATGCGCGGCGAGTATCTCTACGCGGCTAAGGGCAAGGGCGGCGTCGAGGTCTACGACATCGCCCAGATCGACAACAAGGGCTTCGCCCAGCGCATGATCAGCGCCCCGGTTTCGCCCCTGGGCCAGCGATTCCACGTCAAGACCAAGGACGCCCGCTGGGTCGCATCGCCGACCACGCTCGGGGTCGACCCCGCCCGCCGCCGCAACCCGGCCAACGAGGAGCAGCCCATCCACCTGCTCTATGCCTTCCTCTACGTGGCTGATCGCGAGGAAGGGCTGATCCTGATCAACGCCGCGACGCTTCTCGACGGCGATCCGCGCAATAACTTCCTGAAGCGCGCGGTCACCTTCAATCCCGATGGAATCCTGAAGGGCGCGGTCTATGTGGTCACTGCCGGCAACTACGCCTACGTCTCCTGCGACCGCGGAGTGGTCATCATTGATATCAGCAATCCTCTTCAGCCGAAGGTGGTCTCCGAGATCCCGCTGAAAGGCGCCGGGGCGGTCGCCATCCAGTTCCGCTATGCCTTCATCTGCGACGCCGAGGGCCTCAAGATCGCCGACATCACCGACCTCGCGAAGCCCGTGGTGAAGGCCGCCGTACCGCTAGGCCAGGCCAACGACGTCTACGTAGCCCGCACGTATGCCTACGTCGCTGCCGGCCCCCGGGGCCTCGCGATCATCGACGTGGAGAGCCCCGAGAAGCCCGGCACGCCCCGTTTCTTCACCGAAGGCGGAATTAACGATGCCCGCGCGGTGAAGGTCGGCATGACCAACGCCAGCCTGTTCGCCTACGTCGCCGACGGCCACAACGGCCTGCGCGTGCTGCAACTCACCTCCCCGGCGAAGACCCCCGGCAATTACGGCTTCAGCCCCGAGCTTCAACCCGAGCTCATCGCGACGTACAAGACCAAGGGGCCCGCCCTCGCGCTTTCAAAGGGCCTCGACCGCGACCGAGCGGTGGATGAAAGCGGCAACCAGCTCTGCGTCTTCGGCCGCCGCGGCGCCCGCCCCTTCAACCGCCAGGAAATGGAGCGCCTCTACATCAAGGATGGCAAGCTCTACACGGTGACCAACGAGGGCGAGGTGCGGCAATGAGAAGCGCCTGCGCTCGCGCATTCAAACGCCCGCTTCCGAGCCGCGACCGTAAGGGAGCGGTCCTTCGGCTCTTCCGCTCCCTGACGGTCGCGGCTCTGTTAGCCCCGGCGGTTTTGGGTGAATTGTCCCTCCGCACCGAGATCCGCAACGGCGTTGAGCGCGCCGACGTGCGCCACGCCTCCACCGGCGACCCGGTCACCGACGAGAATCCGGCCGCCCCCGGCGAGATCCTCCTCGCTATGGCCGCCGGCATGACCGGCGACGTCGCCGTGCTGGTCGGCGAGGAGGCCGTCCCCGCCGCGCGCCTCGACGAGGAGCAGGTGCAATTCACCCTGCCCTCGACCTCCTGCGGCAGCTTCGTCGAGATCTCCGTCGTCTCCGCCGAAAACCGCAGCAACGCCGCGACCGTCCCCGTGGCCCAGGCCGACCCCTCGCAGCTTTCGGCCTCCGACGTGGACGGCCTCATCACTCGCGCTGCCCTGGCCGTAGACGACCCGCGCGTGGCCATCGCCGTCGTCGACCGCGCCGGCCGCCCGCTTGCCATCTACCGCAAGCCCCAGGCCACC
>JACQDI010000347.1 GCA_016201195.1 Acidobacteriota bacterium
AGGCATATTGCAGGTTGGCGATCATGATCATCGCCACCAGCGAACCAACAAGTTGAATCCAGCGGGACATAGCTCAAATCAACAGATCATCAAATCCTTCTCGTTTGCCCCAATAGTTTCACACACGCATACACCGCCCGGGTGTTGGTCATCGGCAGCCCCAGCCGCTCGCCCAGCTCGACCACGGCCCCGACGATGGCTTCCAGCTCCATCGGACGGCCGGCTTCGAGATCCTGGAGCATGGAGGTTTTGTGTTCTCCCACCTTTTCGGCCCCGGCCATCCGCTGGTCGAGGGAAACGGGCAGCTCCACACCGAGCCGGTTGGCGACCGCCTCGACCTCGCTCATGATAGCGCGGACCAGCGCCGAAACCTCCGGGTGGCGCGCCATCTGCACCAGCGTGGCGCGGGTGAGGGCGCTGATCGGATTGAACGCCACGTTGCCCAGGATCTTCACCCAGATCTCCTGGCGGATCCGCGTAGTGATGGGGCAGCGCAGGCCCGCCTGGATCAGGGCTGCGGCGATGCGGCGGCAGCGGTCGGAGCGCGCTCCGTCGGGCTCGCCGAGCGAGATGCGGTTGCCTTCCACGTGCCCGACCTTGCCGGGCTCGAGGATGGCGGTCGAGAAATAGACGATGGATCCGATCACCCGCCGCGGTTCGATGGCCGCAGCGATCACGCCGCCGGGGTCCACCCGCTCGAGGCGCAGCCCCTCGAACTCGCCGCCGTGATTCTGGAAGTACCACCAGGGCACGCCGTTCTGGGTGCTGACCACGGCGGTGTCCGGCCCGAGCAGCGGGGCGAGGCGGGGCGCGAGATCGGTCAGGCTGTGGGCCTTGACGCCGAGGAAGACGACGTCAGCCGGGCCGATTGACTCCAGATCGCCGGCGAGCTTGGGATGCGCCTCGAAATCCCCCTCCGGGCTGCGGACGCGGATGCCGCGTTCCTGCATGGCCCGCAAGTGCGGGCCCCGGGCGAACAATGTAACGTCCAGGCCGGCGCGGGCCATCCTCGCCCCCAGGTAAGCCCCGATCGCCCCCGCCCCGGCGATGACGAACTTCATCCCTTCGCCCCCGCCAGCACTTCGGCCACCACGCGCCGCTGGACCTTGCCCGTCGCCGTCCGGGGGATCGCTTCCACGGTGTAGATTTTCTTGGGGCACTTGAAGTCGGCCAGCCGCTCCCGGCAAAAGGCGGTGAGATCCGCTTCGCTCGCCGGCTCGCGCAGCACCACTGCCGCCGCCACTTCCTCGCCCCAGGTGGGATGGGGCACGCCGAAGCACACCGCCTCGCCCACGGCCGGGTGCCCCAGCAACACCTCGTCGATCTCGCGGGGCGAAATCTTTTCCCCGCCACGGTTGATCAGCTCCTTGATTCGGCCGGTCAGGCGCAGGTAGCCTTCGGTGTCGAGCACGCCCTGGTCGCCGGTGCGGAACCAGCCGTTGGTAAACGAGCTGGCGTTGGCTTCCGGATTGTTCTCGTATCCGTCAACCACGTTGGGTCCCTGGATCACCACCTCGCCGAGCTGACCGGTGGCGAGATGCCGCCGCTTGGTATCTATGATGCTGATTTGAACGCCGGTCCCCGGCCCCACCGTGCCGAACTTCCGCGCCGACGGCGGCAGCGGGTTCGAGGCCATCTGGTGCGAGGCCTCGGTCATGCCGTAGGCCTCCAGCACCGGCGCGCCGAAGACGTCTTCCATCCGCTGGGCGGCCTCGACCGGCAGCGGTGCGCTGCACGACCGGATGAAGCGGAGGAACTCCGCCCCGGCCGGCTTCTCATTTCCCTTCCCCACTCGCGCCAGCAGCAACTGGTGCATGGTCGGCACCGCCGAATACCAGGTGACCCCATGATCCCGCACCGTGCGCCAGAACGAGAGCGGGTTGAACTTGGCCGGCGCCACCAGCGTGCCGCCGGTGAGCAGCGTGGCCAGGGTCGAAGCGACCAGGCCATGTACGTGAAACAACGGCATCACCACCAGCGATACGTCCTCCGGCCCCAGCTTGTAGGTATTAGCCACGTTCTGCACCGAGACGGCCAGGTTGCGGTGCCGCAGCGGCACGCGCTTGGGCCGACCGGTGCTCCCACTGGTATGCAGCACCAGCGCAATGTCGTCCCCCGTTGGGCAGGCCTCCCCGCCTGTCCCGGTGGACGCTCCGACGATCCGCGCATCACTATCCACCGCCAGAACCGGGATCCGATCCCCCGCCGCCGCCCGCGCCGCTTCGGCGCCTTCCGGCGGAGCGAGCAGCACCCGCGCATTGGTGTCGTCCAGGTAGAACGCAAACTCCTCCTGCCGGTAGCCCGGATTCAGCGGCGCCGCCGTCCCCGCGATCGACGCGGCGAGAAAGCTCACGATCGCCGGTAGTCCGTTAGGCAGCGCCATCGCCACCCGGTCGCCGCGGCCAATGCCCGCCGCGGCGAGCCCGGCGGCCATCGCCCTCACCTGCTCCCGCAGAGAATCGTACGTGACCCGCATGCTCGTCTCGGGCACAATCACGGCCGGCCGGTTCCCCGGCGCCGCGTGCAGCACATCGAACAAGGTCGTTATCGATTTTGTGTCGTTCATAGTTTCCCAGATAGGCTCCGCAGGCGAGCCATCGTCAGTTACATGTCCTCTTACGGGTTATCCCG
>JACQDI010000320.1 GCA_016201195.1 Acidobacteriota bacterium
GGCCGTGCTGCCGGACGGGACGAAGAAATGGCTGATCTGGATCCCCGACTGGGACTTCAACTGGCAGGAGCAATACCGCTACGCGACGCCGCTGCGCCTGCCGGCCGATACGCGCCTGGAAATGGAATTCACCTACGACAATTCCAACGAGAATTTCCGCAACCCCAACCACCCCCCGAAGCGTGTCGTCTGGGGCCCGGAGATCACCGACGAGATGGCCGGGCTGCACCTGCAAGTGCTGCCTGTGCAGATGGCGGACCTGCCGCTCCTCACGCAAGCCCTGTGGGGTAAGATGATGCGCACTGTCGGGGGAGGTTTCTATCGCGTGCCGGGCCCGTAGAGCACAGCACGAGCCGGCCTGGGTGCCGCTGAGGCGTTAACTTTAAGCAGCCAGTTTGAATTCGGTGGTGCGAAGGGCTGTCCGCCAGCAATCGGCAGGCTCGGGCGGGAGCGGCCACTTGTCCGGTTTCCCGACAAGCCCGAGTGGAGGGGTCCTGGATAGCGATCCTACTCAGCCCTTCACTTCGGAGAGCTTCGTATCCTCCGGCGTGTCAGTTGCACTTTCGAAGTACAATCGGTAGCCGTCCGGGTCAGAAAGGCCGGTTACCCACATTGCGTTGCCGACCCGTGGCTCCGACGCCTCGATCCCGCGCGACCTGACTTCGTGGTAGATAGCCAGGGCGTCTTCACGAGTAAAGCAGAGCGACACGCCCTCGCCGACTTTCCCCGCAGGAACCCACGAGTCGTGTCCCTCCTTGGGGAACTCCTGCAGCATCAGCGCTGCACCGCCCAGCGCCAGCCAGCACCAGCGCAGCTTTCCATCGACTACCCACTTGTTCTTCATCGTGAAGCCAAGCCCGTCCGCGTAGTAGCGAACACATTCATCGCCATATCTCCTTGAATCTCGCCGGCGCATCAGCCTGCGTCGCTGCCGGAGATACGTAGTCTGGTGGCATAAGGAAGCATCCGACCATGCGGCCAAATGGGAACTACTGTCCAAGCTCTTCCGCGGTTTTTGCCCCATGGGCGCGAAGGTACTTCTCAATCTCGGTTTGCCCCGCGTACATCGCCCAGCCAAGCGGCGTACCCTGATAGATGGTGTCTTTGACGTCCAATCTCGCTCCTCGCTCGACTAGCAATCGGACAACCGCATCATGGCCGGCTAGAATGGCCTGATGCAACGGCGTCGAGTG
The DNA here is from genome assembly GCA_016201195.1 of Acidobacteriota bacterium. Lineage (GTDB taxonomy): Bacteria > Acidobacteriota > Terriglobia > Bryobacterales > JACQDG01 > JACQDI01. Next base: position 1,194 of record JACQDI010000320.1, read on the forward strand.
GGAATGGTTTCCGTCGGGGTTGTATCGGCTTGGGTCTTCGCCCGCATCGAGGAGCAGCCGCACGATCTCCACCTGCCCGTGTTGCGCGGCTAGCGCGAGCGCGCGATGCCGGCTTTGAGGGTCGGCGGTCGCGGGCAGTTGCGCTCGATCGGCCAGCCGCCCCAAGCCGGCCGCCGCAAGCCGTCAGCAGCGGCGATCCCCACTTAGCCGAGCCACGCGCTTCGATGGCTGCGCCAAAATCCAGCAGGGTGTCGACCAGCGCCACCTGCACTCCGGCCTTCGCCGGGTGACAGCTCGATACCAGCATGCTCATGGTCGCGTAATGTCCGCCGTACATGTCGGCCAACGCGTCAACTTCGGCGCCGGCGTTGAGCAGGGTTTTCGCAATTTCAACGGCGTTTTTTGGAGTCTTCTGGCGGTAACCCTCGACGCCGTTGGCGGCGACGTAATGAAGCAGCGTCGCGCGATGCACCGGCGGGTCAAAGTGCGTGACACGCGTCGAACGCGCTCGAACCAATTCCGGATTTTCGCGCAGCAACGATTCCAGCGTGGCCAGGTCACCTGTGATAACCGCCTCCACGCCCGATTCGAATTGGAAGACCGGAGAACCGTCCCGAGTAACTGCTTCGACGTATTCCGCAAGCGCGGGCCAACTCTGGAAGTCGTACCAGCGCGCGATGGTGAGTTGAGCATCGGCCAGCTCCAGCGCGGCGCTTCGAATTTCCGAGTCCGGCAGGTCCTTTGGCAGCCAGGGGATTTTCGAGTCCAGGAAACGGGGATGGTTCTCGTGGATGACCCGGATTGCTTGGGAATCGCCCGATCTGTGGGCTTCGAGCAGTTCCTCGGCCTGTTTCTGGTATTGATCCAGGGCGGAGCTAACCGGTAGTGGCTTGAGATCCATTCGGAACTTCCGTTCGCGAGGTCCCTGGGCTCCGGCGCGGATGCGCCCTTCGCGCTGTGCGTGATGTTACCACGGAACTGTGACTCCAAGGCCGTGGGTGAAGCGCCCTTACCGGAAAATGGCCCGCGTGGGCCGATAACGTGGAAATCCCCTTCCCGCCGATCCGCCTGTCATAGACCGCGGCGACAAACGACCCCATAAGTTGAGAGCCGCCCTACGCGGCTTTGCCCCGATCACCGGTGGTTGTCAGAAGCTGAACCGCAGCCCGAACCGGAACTGCCGCTCGTCGATACCGTCCCGCGCCAGGTTCGTCACGCCGGTGACCTCGGTGTAGCCGTTCAACCGGTTGATCTGGCCGGTGGCGCGGTTGGCGTCCAGGTTGGAGACGTTGCCGCCGGGGTTGCCGAAGTGGGGCGTATTGGAGAAGTTGAAGGCCTCCATGCGGAAATGCAGGGCGACCCGCTCGGTGAGCCGGAAGCGGCGGGTGACGCCGAAGTCCCAGTTGACGATGCCGGGGCCGCGCAGCGAGCGGTAGCCGGCGGTGCCGAAGCGGGGCTCGGTGACGGAGTCGAAGGCGAAGGGGTCAAAGAACGACATGTTGCGGCCGGTGGCGCCGAGCTTCTGAACGGTGGGCTTGACCTGGTCGGCGCGCTGCGAGGCGCCGGGGAGGTTGAGCGAGGTCCCGGAGGCGCTGACGCTGAAGGGAGGGCCGCTATAAAAGCTCCAGAGCTGGTTGATCTGCCAGCCGCCGGCGATGTGGGCCAGGGGCCCGCTGGAGGCCAGCTTCTTGCCTTTGCCGAAGGGGAGGTCCCAGATATTGCTGATGTGGAGCATGTGGGGCCGGTCATAGTCGGCAATGACGCGGTTCATCTCGAAATAGGGCATGGCCTGGACGAAGTTGGGGCCGCCGTCGGAGTTGATGTTGTAGCCGATGGTCTTCGACCAGGTGTAGCTGGCCTCCACCTGCAACCCCTGGGAGAAGCGGCGCTGCAGGGTGGCCTGGAGCGAATTGTACTGGGAAGTGCCGAAGGGGGTGACCAGGGTGGTGGCGGCGGTTCGCCCGTACTTGGCCTGGAGCGGCCGGCCGGCGTTGCCCAGCCCGATGATCTGGCCCTGGTTGACGTCCAGGTAGCCGAGCTGGCGGGTGGAGCGGGTGGCGACATAGCCGGCCTGGCCGGTGAAGTTCCAGCGGAACTGCTTCTGGATGGTGAAGTTCCAGGACTGGAGGTAGCCGCGATCGAAGTTCTTGGGGGTGGTGACCACGGCGAAGGTGCCGGGGACGTCGAGGACGCCGTTGCCCAAGTCGGGGACGCGGGGGGCGGGGATGCCGCGGGCCAGCTCGCCGGCCCAGTAAAAGGCGTCGGGGGCGTCGAAATTGTTGATGAGCAGGACGGGGTAGTTGGTGCGGAGGGGCCGCTGGAGAGAGAACGGATCGTAGGTGATGCCGTAGCCGGCGCGCAGGACCAGGCTGGAAGTGGCGCGGTAGGCGATGCCGAAGCGCGGGGCAAAGAGCCTCTTGCTCACGTGAACGCCGCAATCCTGGGGGACCTAGCCGATGCCGCACACGTACATCTTGTTGACCGAGCCGTCATACCACTCCATGCCGCGGTCGGCGCGGGTGGGGAAGGGGAAGTACTCCCAGCGCAGCCCATAGGAGAGGGTGAGCTTGGAGGTGGCGTTCCAGCGGTCGCGGGCGTAGAAGCTGTAGTTGTGCTGCCGCGTGGTATACATGTCCGGGACCATGGTGATCTTGCCCATGTCGGTGGGCAGACCGAACAGGAAGGTGGCGTAGGAGTTGAACTGGTTGCCGGCCACGCCGCCCCGCAACTGCGTGGGGCCGCCGCCGAAGGTGAAGCCGCCCTGGGCGCCGTGCAGGGCGCCGGTGGCCTCCGGCTGGGTATGGTTCATGCCGTTGAAGTAGATGTCGAAGCCGAAGCGCACCTCGTGCGTGGTCTTGGTCCAGTTGAAGTTGGCCACATACTGATACTGGGGATCTTGGCGGAAGTAGGGCATGAAGTCGTTGGGGTGCCCGATGGTGGTATAGGTGTTGAACTGGAAACGGGGCCAGCCGCCCTCGAAGCGGCGGGGGCCGTTGGTGCCCGGGATGCCGAGGAAGTCCAGGCCGAGCTTCTCATCCAGGCGGGGCTGCTCGACGTTGGTGTCCATGCGGGTCCAGCCGAAGTAAGCGTCCATGATGAGGTGGGGGTTGAAGATGTAAGTGGTGGCGCCGGTGAAGCTGTAAGTGTTGCCGTTGGCGACGCCGGGGTTGCCGCCCGCGCCGGAGATCTCGGGCCCGCCGAGCGGGCCGAAGATCTGCGGGTTGTTCATCTCGTAGTGGTTGATGGAGAAGCGCCCGAAGGCCGTCCACTTCTCGTTGATGTTCCAGTTGACCTTGGAGTCGGCGCGGTTGCGGTCGAACAGGTAAGAGGCCGTGCCGTAGTAGTTGTTGGTCAGCAGGTCCAGGTTGGGCAGCGGGGTGAGGTCGGCCAGCTTGCGCGAGATGGGGCTGATCCGCGAGGCGGGAATGAGGTTGTTGGCCAGCGCCACGCGATTGTTGCCCTGCTGGTCGCCGGTGGCCGGGTCGTAGATCGGGCGGGTGGATTCCGACATGTCGCCCCGCTTCTGCAGGGCCGTGGGGACGGTCGCGAACTGGGAGGCGAACTCCCGGTGCAGGTTGCCCTCATAGCTGAGGAAGTAGAACAGCCGGTCCCTCTTGAGCCGGCCGCCCACCGTGCCCCCGAATTCGTTGTCCACCAGCTTGGGCTTGTTCTGGCCCAGCGGCAGGAAGAAGGGCTTGGCCTTGAGCCGGTTGTCGGTGTGATACTCGAACAGCGAGGCGTGGAGGTCGTTGGTGCCGGAGCGGATCTGGACGTTGATGGCGGCGCCGCCGGCCAGTCCCTGCTCGGCGTCAAAGGAGTTGGTCACCACGTTGACCGCGTCAATCGCCTCCAGGGTCGGCACGAACGAAGTGATATGAGGCAGCCACGGCGCGTTGGAGCTGGCGCCGTCGATGCGGGTGTTGTTGATGCTGTAACTGGCGCCGTTGACGTTGAAGGTGAGGGCGCGGGAGGGATTGGTCGGCACCGAGTGCGCGTTCGACGGCGGCCGGAAGCCCGGCAGCATGCGGAAGAGCTGCTGGTAATTGCGGCCGATGGCTACAGGCAGGTTCTGGAAGGTCGCCGAGTTGATCTCGGCGCGCACCTCCGAGCGGTCCGTTTGCAGCATGGCCACCTCGCCGGTGACGGTGACCGTCTCGGTGACTGCGCCGACGCGCAGCGCCACGTCCACCCGGGTCACCGTGTTGATGGTGACCACCACATTGCTCTCACTGAAGGCGCTGAATCCTTCCTTGGTGACCCGCAAGGTGTAGGTCCCCGCCTGCACGGTGGGGAAGCTGTAGCCCCCGACCTCGTTGGTGACCGTTTGCCGTGACTGGTTGGTCTCCACACTGGTAATGGTGACCGTGGCGTTGGACACAGCCGCCTCGCTGGCGTCCTTTACGTTACCCGTGAGGGAGCCGTAGAGTATCTGCGCCCGTAAGCCCGGCGCCGCACCAAGCATCACCGCCAGCGCCAGGCACACCATCCATCCAAAACCCTTCCGTTTCATCAGACCCTCCTCAAACTCAGATGGGGGTATTCTAACCCAAATCCCCTGCCGATACAAGCACTTAGAATGTAAAAGCTGTAGTTCGGCGGGGCCGCTCCGGTCGATCACAGCCAAACCAGGATTTTTTGTGCCGCTAATTCAACAAGATCGGTGTTCCGGGTGTGGGATTCCGCCATTGCCGGGTGCACACTAATAGAGGGGCCCTAACTTTTTTCTCTCCTTCAAGCGATAGTAACGGTGTGAGATAATGCCCAAGGAACACAAGATGCCACAGCCGGAAGCGGCTCTAGCGTACCGGGTGCTGTACACCATCCGGGACCAGGACAAAGCCCGAGTCGACGAGCTTATCCGGAAACATCCTTCGCTAATTCCACTCCTGGCGCTGGCCTTCGACGCCATGCGGGCATCATTCCCGGACTCGCAGGGTGTTCTCGAGGTCGAGGGTGACGGGGAACAGATGCTGGTTTCTATCAACACCGGCATTACGGATGATGCCCCGGCCACCGGCCTTGGCGAGTGGTGGCAGTCCTCTGTTCTCCCGGAGCACGGGCGAGTGTGTGTCAGGTTGGTCCGCCGGGGTGGGGCCTTCGGTGTGCTTTACTTGATCGGCGAGAGCCGACTGAGCCGCGAAAAGCTCGCACAGTGTCTGGCCGGCGCCCCCGCTTTCACGCTTCCGGCCGTTGCTGCTCCCTTCGAGGACTTCGAGCCTCTCGAAACCTCCGGGCTTCCCGCCTCGCAGCTTCTCATCGCTGACCGTCGATGACCCTGTACTACCTCGACGCCAGCGCCTGGGTCAAGCGATACAGTCAGGAAAGGGGCAGCGGCTGGGTTCGCAGCCTGCTGCGACAGCAGGGGTTGTTGTTCGCCTCCGCTACCCTCGGCTTCATTGAGGTCAGCGCTGCCCTCACACGCAAACAGAAGGCCGGCGAAATCCAGTCCGGTGGCTGGCGAAAGCACTCGCGCGCCGACTGGGATCGTTTTCTCCATGTCGAGCTGAGTCGAGCGGTTGTAGAAACCGCCATCCAACTGCTGGAGCACTCCCCTCTGCGGGGCGCAGACGCAACTCATCTGGCCTCCTCCGTGGAGCTGCGAAATCACTTGCAGCCGGCTACCGAGGAGTTTGTCTTCGTGGCATCCGATCGGGAACTCAAGCAGGCAGCACACACAGCGAGCCTCAAGGTCATCGACCCGGAGGAGCAAGCCTGACCGCAGCACAGCCGGCTGCCCGTGCTCCACAAGCCACGGGCCGCCGCCGGCAGGTCCTCAGAAGCTGATCCGCAGCCCGAAACGGAACTGGCGCTCGTCCACGCCTTCCCGGGAGAGGTTGGTGACGCCGGTGATTTCGGTGTAGCCGCCAAGATCCCGAATGGTTCCATCGGGATTCAAAGACAGGTTGGAGACGTTGGTCCCCGGGTTGCCGAAGTGCGGCGTGTTGCTGAAGTTGAACGATTCCATCCGGAACTGGATCTTCCAACGCTCCTTCACGGCAAACTCCCGGAACACGCCGAAGTCCCAGTTGACGATGCCCGGCCCGCGCAAGGAGTTGAATCCGGCGGTGCCGAAGCGCGGCTGGGTGACCGGCGCGAAGGCGAACGGATCAAAGTAGGACTGGCCGCGGCCGGCGCCTCCCAGTTTCTTGACCTCGGGTTTCACCTGGTCGGCCTTCTGGCTGCTGCCCGGCAGATCGAGTGACGTGCCGGAGGAGCTGGGGGTGAACGGCGCACCGCTGTAAAAGCTCCAGATGTTGTTTACCTGCCAGCCGCCCACAATCGAGGAAGCCACCCCGCGACTACTGAGCCATTGACGGCCCTTGCCGAAGGGCAGCTCCCACATGCTGATGATCTGGAGATTCTGCGGTCGATCATAGCCGCGGACCGTCCGGTTCATATTGAAATACTGGACCGCCTTCACGGGGGGCGTGCTGTCGCTGTTATCAATCCAGCCGATCGCTTTGGACCAGGTGTAGTGGGCGCTGAGTTCCAGGCCTCGCGAGAAACGGCGATTCAACCTGGCCTGGAGGGAGTCGTAGCGGCCGGTACCGAGCGGTACGACAAAGGTCGTGGCGGCGGTGCGGCCGAATTTCTGGCGCAGCGGGCGTCCGGCCTGGCCGGCGCCGATAACCTGGCCGGAGTTGATGTCCAGGTAGCCGAGCTGCCGGACCTGGCGGGTGGCCACGTAGCCGGCCTCCGCCGTGAAATTCCCGGGGAGTTGCTTCTGTAGGGTCAAGTTCCAGGACTGGACGTAGCCCCGCTCGACCTTCTGGGGCCAGCCGCCGAACCCGTAAGTCCCCGGGATGTCGATGATTCCGTTGCCCAGGTCGGGCACACGGATGGTCGGAATCCCGTCCTCCAGCCTTCCGTATGGCTGAAACGAGTTGATCCCCTCCAGATTCAGCGGAATCAATACCGGGTACTCGGCACGCAGCAGCTCGCTGCCAATGAAGGGGTCGTTGGTGATACCGTAGCCGGCTCGCACCACAAAGGTGCTGGTGGCGCGATAAGCCAGGCCGACGCGCGGGGCGAACCGCCGCTTGCTGACCTCCATCCCGCAATCCTTGGGAACCGAGCCCACGCCGCAGACGTAGACCTTGTTCGTGTCCGGATCGTAGCGCTCCAGGCCCCGGTCCGCTCGGGTGGGGAAGGGGAAGTACTCCCAGCGCAACCCGTAGTTCAGCGTGAGCCGGGGAGTGACGTTCCAGCGGTCCCGGAGGTAGAGGCTGTCCAGCGACGCCCGCAGGTTGAACTCGTCGGGAACTTGCAGAATCTTTCCCACCTGGGTGGGGAGTCCCAGCAGAAAGGTGGCGTAGCTGTTGAACTGGTTGGCGCTCAGGCCGCCACGCGTCGTGGTGGGCCCGCCGCTAAAGGTAAAGCCTCCCTGGCCGCCGTGGAAAGCCCCACCCACAAACTCCACCTGGTTCTGGTTCAAATGCTGCCGGTACAGGTCGACTCCGAAACGCAGCTCGTGCTTGCCCCTGGTCCAGTTGAAGTTGGCCACGTACTGATACTGCGGGTCGCGGCGGTAGTAGGGCATGTAGTCTTCGTTGATTCCGATGTTGGTGAAGCTGTCCACCGAGAACCGGGGCCAGCCGCCCTCGAAAAACCGGGGGCCGTTTGTGCCGGGAATCTTCAAAAAATCCAGACCCAGTTTCTCGTCCAGGCGCGGCTGCGCCGAGCTGGTATCCATCCGCGTATAGCCGTAATAGGCGTCGATGATAAAGCTGGGCGTGACGACATAGTTGACGCCCACGGTCGCGCTGTAAGTGCCGCCATCGCTGAAACCGGGATTCCCGGTGCCAATCGCCGGACCGATCGGGGGGCCCCCGAGATCCCCGAAGATCTGCTTGTTGACGCCGGCGTACCGCAGCACGCTGAAACGGAGGAACATGTTCAGCTTCTCGTTGATGTTGTAGTTGAGCTTGGTATCGGCGGTGTGACGGTCAAAGATGAACGAATCCGCATTGAAGAAGTTGTTGGTCAGCAGATCCAGGTTCGGCAGCGGCGTCAGATCCGCGAGTTTCCTGGAGATCGAGCTGAAGCGCGAGGCCGGGACCTGCTTATTGGGAAACTCCACGCGATTGCTGCCGCTCTCATCGCCGGTGCGCGGGTCGTAGACCGGCCGCGGGGAGGCGGACATGTCGCCCGCCCTCATGGCCGCGGTGGGGACCGTGGCGAACCGGGAGGCGTTCTGGCGGTCGTAGGTCCCTTCCCAAGCGAGGAAGTAAAACACCTTGTCCTTCTTGATGGGACCGCCGGCCGCGGCGCCGAACTGGTTATAGACCCACTTCGGCTTGCGCTGGCCCTGGGGCAGGAAGAACGGCTTGGCCTTCAGAGCCTGGACGGTATTGTACTCAAACACCGCCCCGTGAAAGTCGTTGGTGCCGCTCCTGGTCTGGACGTTCACGGCCGCGCCGCCGGCCAGGCCTTGTTCGGCATCAAAGCTGTTGGTCACCACGTTGACCGTCTCAATCGCTTCCAGCGAGGGCACGTAGGCGGTGATGTGCGGGAGCTGGATTGTGGTCGAACTGGCGCCGTCCAGACGGGTGTTGTTCGAGCTGCGGCTCGTGCCATTGACGTTAAACGCCAGCGAGCGCGAGGGGTTGGTCGGAATCGAGTGCGCATTTGCCGGCGGCGCGAAGCCGGGAAGCGTGCGGAACAACTGCTGGTAGTTCCGCCCCAGGGGCACGGGCAGGTTCACGATCTCGCGGCTCACGATCTCGGCGCGCACTTCCGAGCGGTCCGTTTGCAGCGCGGCCACCTCCGCCGCTACCGTCACCGACTCCGTGATCGCTCCGACCTTGAGCGTGACGTCCACGCGGGTGATGCTGTTGAGCGTCACCACCACGTCCTGCTTGGTGAAGGTGCTGAATCCTTCCTTGCCGACCCGGATGTCATAGGTGCCGGGCTGTAGTGTGGGAAAGCTGTAGCTGCCCACTTCATCGGTTGTCGTCTGGCGGGACTGGTTGGTCTCCTTGTTGATGACTGTAACCGTGGTGCCGGCAGCGGCCGCTTCCGTGGCGTCTTTCACGTTGCCGACGATGGAGCCGTAGAGAACCTGGGCGTTGGCTGCCGGGGCCGACAGCAGCGCTACCGCGAGGACCAGCAGACAGACAAAACGACGAATCATATCCCCCCCCGAAACTGCGAAGTTGAGAAGCAAACAGGACTATTCTAACCCCTGAATCCCCTTCAAGCCAAGTACTTTTCCACGAGCAACCCCAGCTTCTTGCGCGCCGTTTCCGGGATCGCGTTTCGGTCGGTAATCAGCGCATGCGACAGCGCCGACCCGCAGTTGCACTTCCGCTCCGCCGGCATCCGACGGACCGCCTCGGCGATCACGGCCTGGGCGCTCTTGGCGTTGGCCACCAGGTGGCCCAGGATGTCCTGCACGGTGACCGCATCGTGCTCCGGGCGCCAGCAGTCGTAGTCGGTGACCATAGCGATGGTCACGTAGCAGATCTCCGCCTCGCGAGCGAGCTTGGCCTCCGTCAGGTTCGTCATGCCGATCACGTCCATGCCCCACGAGCGGTAGACGTTGGACTCAGCCTTGGTTGAAAATGCCGGACCTTCCATGCAGACATAGGCGCCGCCGCGGTGCGCCTTGATCCCCGTAGTACGGCACGAGGCGTCGACCAGCTCGGCCAGTTGCGGACAAATCGGATCGGCGAAGCTGACATGGGCCACCAGGCCATCGCCGAAAAAGGTCGAGGGCCGGGTCTTAGTGCGATCGAAGAACTGGTCGGGGATGAGGAAGTCGCGGGGGTGGAGCTCTTCCTTGAGAGACCCCACCGCGCTCAGCGAAAGGATCCGCTCCACCCCCAGCATCTTCATGCCCCAGATGTTGGCGCGGTAGTTGATCTCCGAGGGGGAAAACCGGTGGCCCCGGCCATGGCGCGAAAGAAACGCCACTTCCTGGCCGTTGAGCCGGCCCAGGATGTAAGGGTCCGACGGTTGGCCCCACGGGGTGTCCAGGGATTTTTCCTCGCGCCCCTCAAAACCCTCCATCGAGTACAAACCGCTGCCGCCGATTACACCGATCATCCGGTTTCCTCCACCAGCTCCAAGAGAACTCCGCTTGCCGAACTGGGATGTACGAATATATAGCGATGGCCGCCCGCGCCGGTCTGGATATTCTCCTGAACCAGGCGCGCTCCGGCCGCCCGCAGCCGCTCCACAGCCGCCGCAAGGTCGGGCACGCGCAAGGCCACGTGGTGCAGCCCTTCGCCCCGCCGGGCGATGAACCGGGCGATGGGCGAATCGTCCGAGGTGGCCTCCAGCAGCTCGATGCGCGGTCCCGGCACCGCCCCATCCAGGGGCAGCATGGCCACCCGCACCTTCTCGTGCGGGACCTCCTCGCGGCCCTCCACCCGCAGGTCCAGCGCGCGCTCGTAGAACTCCAGCGCCGCATCGAGCGACCGCACTGCGATGCCCAGGTGATCTATCTGCACGCCCGCTCCACGACCTCTTCCACGAACCGGTAAGGATCCCGTTTTCGCTCGGCCACCTCGGCTGCCACCGCCTCCAGCTCGCCGTTGCTGAGCCCGGTCTGGAGCGCCCGCTCCATCAACCGCTCCCGCAGCATCTCGAGCAGCCGGGCCTTCCAGTTGGACACCGCGCGCCCCGGAAACCGGCAGGTCCGCAGCGCCGCCAGCAGCTCGGCGACTCCCGCGCCTTCGGTGGCCACGGTGCGGACGATGGGCGGCGCCCAGCCGTCGGGACGGTGGGCGATCTCGAGCATCGCGCGCAACTCCTGCTCCAGGCGGTCCGCCCCCTCGCGGTCCGACTTGTTGATCACCAGAACATCGGCGATCTCCAGGATGCCCGCTTTGAGGGCCTGCACGTCGTCGCCCATGCCCGGCACCAGCAGCACCGCCACTACGTCGGCCAGCTTGACCACGTCCACCTCGTCCTGGCCGACGCCGACGGTTTCCACCAGCACCACCTCGCGCCCGGCGGCATCGAGCACCAGGGCGACGTCGGCGGTGGCGCGCGCCACCCCGCCCAGAAACCCCCGCGTGGCCATGGAGCGGATGAAGATCCCCGGATCCGAGGCGTGCGACTGCATGCGGATCCGGTCGCCCAGGATCGCGCCCCCCGAATACGGGCTGGTCGGATCGACCCCGATAATCCCGACGGTCTTACCCTCCCGCCGCAACTCCGCTGCCAGCCGGTCGACCAGCGAGCTTTTCCCAGCCCCAGGCGCCCCGGTGATCCCAACGCGCCAGGCCTGGCCCGAAAAGGGAAACATCCCGCGCAGAAGCTCGGCGGCCGCCGCGCCGCCGTTTTCCACTTCCGTCAATGCGCGGGCGAGCGCTCGCACGTCACCGGATCGAATCTTCCGGATCGTGGACCGTGGATCGCGGATCGTGGGCCCGGTGCCTTTCACGCTCTATTCCTTTAACAACTGCCGCGCAATGATCAGGCGCTGGATCTCGCTCGTGCCTTCGCCGATCGTGCACAGCTTCACGTCGCGGTAGAACTTTTCCACCGGGTAGTCCTTGATGAACCCGTAGCCGCCGTGGATCTGGACCGCCTCGTTGGCCACGCGCACGGCCACCTCGCTCGAGAACAGCTTGGCCATGGAGGCTTCCTTAGTGTTGCGCAGGTCCTGGTCGAGCATCCAGCCGGCCCGGTAGGTGAGCAGGCGCGCCGCGTCGATCTCGGTGGCCATGTCGGCGAGCTTGTTTTGGATCGTCTGAAACTCGGAGATGGGCCGGCCGAACTGCCTTCGCTGCTTGGAATAGCGCAGCGCCGCCTCGTAGGCGCCCTGGGCCATGCCCACCCCCATCGCGGCAACCGAGACGCGCCCGCCGTCGAGGATCTTCAGCGAATCCACAAATCCCTCGCCTCGCTTGCCCAGCAACTGCGAAGCCGGCAGGCGGCAGTCGGTGAAGATCACCTCGCCGGTGTCGCTCGCCCGCAGGCCCAGCTTGTCTTCTTTGCGCCCCGGACGGAACCCGGGGGTTCCCTTGGGAATGATGAATGTCGAGATGCCGTGATGCCCCATGGCGCGCTCGGTCGACGCCATGGCCACGCAGACGTCGGCGTGATGGGCGTTGGTGGTGAAGGTCTTGGCGCCGTTCAGCAACCAGCAACCGTCCTCCAGGCGCGCCGTGGTGCGCGTGCCGGCGGCGTCGGAGCCGGCCTCCGGCTCGGTCAGCGACCAGCACCCCAGCCATTCCCCCGACGCCAGCTTCGGCACGTAGGCCTTCTGCTGCTCGGGCGTCCCCATCCTGTAAATATGATTCGTACACAGAGAGGTGTGGGCGGCCACGATGATCCCCACCGAGCCGTCCACCCGCGACAGCTCCTCGATCACGATGGCGTACTCGATGTACCCCATCCCGGCGCCCCCCAGCTCCTCTGGGAAGATGGTCCCCAGCAGGCCCAGCTCGCCCAGCTTGCGGATCACCCCGGCGGGAAAGGTCTGCCCCTCGTCCCACTCCCGGACGTGGGGTGCAATCTCGGCCTCGGCAAACTCCCGCACCATCCGCCGGAGCTGCTCCTGCTCACTGGTGTAGCCGAACTCCATGAACCTCTATCTTAGCCCCCGATCCACTCGAGCTCGACGATTCCGGCTTCCGCCAAGGGCTTGAAATCGGGGTCGCCGGTCACCAGGGCGCCGCGCTCCCACCGCGCAGTGGCGACGGCGAAGGCGTCGGCATATGAGATAGGGTGCTGGCTTTTCCATTGAGCGGCTTCCAGAATCAGCCAGTTCGGCGCCTCAACGAGTCGAGTGGGTCCAGTTTGGAAGTCGTCCCAAAAGGTCCGCGCATAGTGCTGCCCGCGTTGTCGGGCCAGGCGATAATACACCTCGCCCGCGTTGACCATGCTCATAGTCAAGTCGATCTGCCGGCTCTCCGCGCTGTCCATTAGTGCCTGCACCCAGCTTCGGGCCGGTTGCTCCCCGCTGACCCAGGCCATCACTGCCCAGGCATCTAGCGCATGTTTGCGTTTTAGCCTCGTAAGCCGTTGCAAACACGCAGGCGGCTTTTGAGTTTGGTCACTACATGACCGTTTCCTCGCCCTCCGGCGGCTCCCGTGGATCCAGTTCGGAAAGCCGGAGGATCTTCAAGACCTCGGCAGCCTGGCGACTGCCGCGGGTCACGCAAAGCTTCCTCCGGTTGCCGACCTCGACCTCCACGCAGCGGACCGTCTCCAGCGCCTGCCAGGCGGCGGGCGACGTGAGACTGCTTTTTGCCGACCGCAGCTTTTTCTCCAGCGCGCGGTCCAGCAGAAAGGCCAGCGCCGCCACAAAGACATGGGCCCGCACGCGGTCGTCTGTGTGGTGATACACCGGGCGTACTTCCAGTAACCCCTTCAGATGCGCAAAACCGCGCTCGACTTCGTTGAGCTGTTTATAAGCCTGCACCGCTTCGACCGGCGAGAGGCCGGGCTCCTCCGTCTGAATGACGTAGGTGCCCTCGCAGGCCTGCTCGCAAGGGAAGCGGACCGGATGCTCGAAGTAATGAAACTGCCCCTTGCGCAACTCCCAGCCAAAGTAGCGGTGGCCGTGATTCCGCACCAGCACCCTGGCCGCCGCCGCCCCGATCTTCTCGGCCTCCTTCAGCTCGCCCTTTTCCACCCGCCCGCGCAGCGCCTCCAGTTCCTTGCGCGCCCGCTCCATGGAAAGCTCGCGCATCCCCCGCTCATACTGCTCCCGCTCTTCGCTGTGGACCACGAACACGCGCACGCCCGGCTCTTTGCCGGGCACCTCCTGCACCCGCGTTCTGGGCACGATCGCTTTCTCCAACGCAGTAATGCCCACCGGGCATTCCTGCCAGTCGTTACGCGCCACGGCTTGCTCGATGTAGTGCGGAATGTCTTTGCGATTGCGGCGCTGTAAGCCCACCAGGTAGCCCTGCTCGACTTGGCGAAGCAGCTCCACATTTTTCAGCGTCACCATGCCGCGATCGCCGACGAATACCACCCGCTGCAACCCGAACCGTTGGCGCAGGTCTTCGACCACCTCGCCGACGGTCGTCTTATCCAGCCGATTACCGGCAAAGACGTGATGGGCAATCGGCCAGCCGTCCATCATCACCACTCCCACCAGCACTTGCCGGTTGCGCGGCTTGCCATCCCGGCTGTAGCCAAAGTGCCCCAGTTCGGCCGGCCCCTGTCCCTCAAAATACGTCGAGGTGATGTCGTAGAACACCAGCTCTGGCTCGATACTGAACAGGTCGCGCAACTCCTGCCAAATCGCCGTCTCGATCCGCGCCTTCTCGACCACCAGATCGTCCAGCGTCCCATACCACAGCCGCAGTTGCTGAAAACTCACCTTCACGCGGCGCGCGGGCTTCCACTCGGGCATCCAACGGCGACCCTGCGCCGTGACGACATAGAAGTCCTCCAGCCACGACGCCAACGCGTGTTCGCTGCCCGGCCGCGTCAGCCGATTGGCGAGCAGCGGGAAGACGCGCTCGGAGAGCGGCTGTCCGTGGCGCAACGACTTCCTGGTCCCGTCCAGGATGGGACCCAGGGCAAGGGAATCCAAAAGGTGGCGTGCTACCAGAATCGGTCCCCAGGTCCAGGCCTGTGGCGCACTGACCTCCGGGGCCGAAACCCAGGCGGGAGCTGGCTGATCGGCCTGCAGGATGCGCACCAGCGCGTCCAGATGGGGCGCCAAAAGATCTTTCCGTCCGATGTGAACGACGACGCGCTGGCGAATCTTGTCTCCCTCGCGGTAGTTTTCCACCAACCGGAGGTACTGGTGTCGGCCATTGGCGGCTTTGACTGAGCGAAGGAACACGGCCTTCCCCTATTACACTACGAATATTCCACAGGAGTAGCGAGAAAACAAGAGTATTTTGCGTGGATAACGAAAAAAGTGTGTCACTACACTTTTTCAAAAACAGAAAGCCGACCGTGTGTTTTCAATCAGTTGCAGACGGAGAGGCTCAAAAAAGCGCAAACATGCGCTAGACCTGTTCAGTCCCACGTCGGGCTATCGCGGCACTCACGGCGCAAGCCGAACCCGTCGTAGCAGGTCCTGGAATCTAGGGTCAGCGCGAAGGGTATCCAGCCTTGGATCCACCTTCATGTTCCGGAGCGCGCCTTCTCGGGCCTCATAGGCCTTCTCGAGCCCTTCCAGGGCCGCACCCTTGTCATCAAGCCCGG
>JACQDI010000321.1 GCA_016201195.1 Acidobacteriota bacterium
ATCTGTTTTTCGGTAATCGGCGGAACCGCCAGGTTGTTGACCACCGTGCGGCCCAGCCCGGTCACCATGGCTGTCGCCTTTTCCGCCACCAGGGGTGAGCTGACGCGCCCAGTGAGCGAAACCGCGTTGGCGCTGACCATCGCCTGGATGTTTTCGCCGGGGAACGTATTCTGGATCTGCTGCTGGATCTGCTGGGTGTTGGCGCCGACGTTGAGAGTGAAGAGGTTGCGCTCGCCGTTTTTCGACCACACTACCAGCGTGGTCACGCCCGGTCCCTTGGCGTTGAGCAGGATCTCCTTGGTGGAAACGGCCACCGCGTCGGCCACCTCGGGGTTGGAGATGGAGATGCGGGCGACCTCATCGGGGTGATCCAGGATCACCGACTTGCCGACGGTCATGGTGATCTCCTCCTGCCTGCCCGCCGCTGAAGCCTGGGCGTTTTCCGCGGCGGCGAGCAGGGAGAGGTTCAGGGTGGCGGCCGCCAGGACGGCCAGCAACCCAATAATAAAGACCCGAAGGGGGGGATGGTTTGGCATAGCGGCTCCTGAGCTGGTCGCCTAGTTCTTCTCCGGCTTCTCCACGCCGACTGTCTCGACCGCGCGCTTTTCGCCGCGGATCATCTCCACCACCTGCTTCACCGGAGCCGGCGGGGCCGCGGCGGGCGGGGGCAGAGGAACGCTGGCCTTCACCTGCACCGTCCGCGGCTGGGCCGGCGCTTTCGGCTTGTCCGGCAGCCCGTTCCCGTACAGGGCGGCCACGTGCACGCCCACCGGTTTCTGCGTCTTGTCGTCGGTCGGGTTGCGCAGCACGAGCTGGATGCGCCCTTCGTTGGACGCCAGTGTCAGGATCTCCGCCTGCTCCGGCGTCACCAGCATGGTCACCACGGGCACGTTCTCCGGCTGCCCGCGCGAGTCCGGCTGGATCTTGGTCCCCGCCGAGATGACCAGGATGTTCTGGAGCACGGTCGTGGTCATGCGCGTGGAGTCGCCGCGGCCCGCCGGGGTGCCGGTGACCAGTACGTCCACCCGCGTTCCCGGCAGCACGAAGCCGGCCACGCCGATCACGTTGTTCACCGCCACCGAGACGGCCCGCATTCCCGCCGGGATCACCGAGCTCAGGCCCACGCCCGCGTTCTTCTCGCTCAGCCTCCCGGCCACCAGCGGCTCCTCGGCGAGCACGTTGCTCACCACGGCGCGGTCCACCACGTCCTCGATCTTCGAGAACCCGCCCTTCGGGTAGCTGTCGGCCGGCCACTTGACCAGGTGCAGATCGGACGGCTTGACCGTGGCCCCCACCGGCAGGTCGCCAGTGGCCACCACCAGGTCCTTGGTGTCGTACTTCTGCTTGCGGGGGGAATTGGCCCGTACCGTGATCTGGTAGAAAATCCCGGATACCAGTAGCGCCAGCAGCACTGACATCCCCAATACGGTCATGAATCGCTTGTCCATTTTCGTTCTCCGTTATCTCGCGGCGAAAGAAAGCAAAACACCCAGGGTGATCGCCGGGGCATAGGGAATCGCCTCCGGCCCCGCCGCGTCGTTTTGTGGTTTGCGGCGCAGCTTGCGCGCCAGCAGGTAGCTCATCGCCAGCAACCCGCCGGCGATGGCCGTCAACAGGGCGGCCATCAGGATCTGCCCGGCGCCCACTACCGCGCCGAAACCGGCCATCAACTTGATATCGCCGGCCCCCATACCGCCCAGCAAGAAAAAGATCAAAAAAACAACAAAACCGATAAATGTTCCCGCGAGAGCGTTGCCCGCCCCCTTCAGCCCGTGCAGGGCCGTCTGCGCCGCCAGTCCCATGGCGAATGCAGCAATGCTGGTCCGGTTCGAGATGCGGCGCCGGTACAGATCCTCCACGGTCGCCAGCGCGCCGATCAGAATCGAGATGAATAAGAGCCAGCGCATAAGAGCGATGCGCCCCGCCGGATCCCAGTTCGGAGCCAGCCGAGTTTGCCGGACCGGCTCCGCATTTGGGATCGGGCAGCGGGCTACGCAGCGGCGTTAGCCAGCACCGAGCCCATCCGGCTGAAGATGGTGCTGATGCTGGTGGAAATGCCCGGCAACAGCGCGCCGGCGGCGACGGCGATGAAGCCGGCCAGCAGCGCGTATTCCACCAGGTCCTGGCCCTCGGTTTCGCGGGCCAACCGGACCCAAAGCAGGTTCAGTTTCTTCATCTGTGCTTCTCCTTTACGTCCTCGTCTGGACTGCGTTTCTTCCGAAACCCGGCCGGGCCCTGGGGCCCGGCCGGGGCTGTCATGCGGTTACAGGTTTCGCGGCCCCACCGGACGTTGCCGCCCCAGGGAAGGTCGCCGTTGAGGTCAAACTCACTCCGGCCGGCTACGCGGCGGCGTTAGCCAGAACCGAGCCCATTCTGCTGAAGATCGTGCTGATGCTGGTGGAAATGCCGGGCAACAGCGCGCCCGCGGCCACCGCGATGAAGCCCGCCAACAGCGCGTACTCCACCAAGTCCTGGCCTCGGTTGTCGTTCAGCAGAGCGACATACAGTCTGGAAAGATTCTTCATCATGCTTTCTCCTTGTCTCCTCAAGTGTTGGATTTCCTCATCCCGCCCGGGCCCGACGTGCGGGCCGACCGGAAAGACTTTGTTTTGGGGGGCCGAGGCCGCGCACCGCGCGACCCTTCGCGAGTACCAGGGCTAGCTCGCGTAATGGGGGACAGGCCGGCGCCACCCAGCAGCCGGCGGTCCAGGTCCCACAACAGGCCCGGGCCTGCCAGCACCGAAGTAAGAACACCGGAGTGGATGGCGTACTCGGCAAACTGCCCGCCGGGTTCCGGCTCGTTCCAGCGATTCGATCCGTTGCGTTGCATGTGCTCTAACTCCTGCCTCCAGCGGCGTGCCCTGTGGCAGGCGCGGCGGCGGCCTCCGACGAGCCGGCGACCCGTTCCAGCAGCAGGGCCTTGCCGTCGTCGTACTTCACTTTCCAGTTCGGATGCGCCTTGATCGTGGTGGCCAGCGGCCATTCGGCCGGTAACAGGGCCAGGTCAAAGCCGTAGCGGTCGAAAATCTCGCCCCACTGGTGGTGCGAGTTCATGGCCCGCAGGTACTCCTGCCCCAGCTCGGGGCCGTAGAAATCGCTGCGCCCGTCAATGAACACCTTCAGCTTCGGGTAGTAGCGGTAGATCAGGTAGTCGCCCCACTGGTCGGAGGTGAAAATCTTGTGTCCGGCGAGCTGGCCTGCCGCTGCCTGGCAGGCGGCGACCGGGAATTGTTCCTTGGAAAACTCCGAGCGCAGCCGGTCGCTGTGCCGCCCGGCGAACAGCGTTCCCGCGGTCATCACTACGAAGGCGGGAGCGAGCCAGCCCACCGCACGGGCCGAAAAGGCGACACCGCCGGTCCCGTAGTCTTGGCCAATCTCGTGCAGCGTGCGAATCCAGGAAACCCTGCTCTGGCCCGCCCGCGCCCACCAGGCGGACGCTTCGCGGGCCGCCAGCGGCGCCGCCACCACCACGTAGAGCAGCACGTGCCGCGCCGAGAGCAGCGCCGCGTGCGACCAGAACACGAGCATCAGCGCGGAGGTGACATCGCGGCGCCGCACCAGCGCGGGCGCGGCCGCCAGCCCGGCAAACAGCAGCACCTCGAAGTACCGCATCCCCTCCCCGCGAAAGTTCGGGGAGCGGAATTCCTGCACGTGGTCGAGAATGAAATCGGACCGGAGGTAAGAGAAGATATGCTGGTGCAGCCGCCAGGTGTAGGGATTGACCAGGGTGGCCGCCAGCGCCAGGCCCAACAGGATCCCGTAGCGTTTCGCGCGCCCCCAGCTCCGTTCCCCGGCCGGCGCCCACAGCGTCTCGACGATGTTGCCCCCCAGATAGATGCCCAGCGTCACCAGCAACGCCACAAACCCGCCGTGCAGGTTGGTCCACAACACCGAGAGCCCGGCCAGCGCGAACACCCACTGCGTGGGGCGCCGCCGGTCGGCCTCCAGCACCCAGATCGCAACGGCCAGGAACAGGTAGCTGAACAGGTGCGGGCGCGCCAGCCAGTGCACGGTCGAAGCCGAGCCGGCAACGAGCATCAGCACAACGGCCACCAGCATGTCCGATCCCTGCCAGATCATGTAGCGGAACACCACCGCCGAGGTGGCGGCGATCACGACGCCGGACAGCAGCACCACCCCGGCCAGCCCGCCCGCCTTGTGCAGCCCGGCGAAGATCACCTCGCTCAGCCATTCCCAGGCGAACCAGGGCTGGCCCGCGCGAGAGAACGAAAACAGGTCCTGGCGGGGCATACTATGATTTTGTAGTATGTATTCGCCGGTGCGGATGTGCCAGCCGGTGTCCCCATCGCTGAGCAGCGCCATCCCCTGCCCGCTCAGGAACAGCCACGCCAAAACCGAGACGAACACCATCTCGGTCAGCGAGGGGATCCATTTCGAATTCAGCTTGGTGCGATCTTCGCTCATCGAATCCCACCGGCTTGCCGGCAGCGCGACTTATTGCTCCGCAGCCGATATTTCCGGCTGCGTATCGATCTATCAGTTCGCGCTAGAGCAGAATAGTAGCTAGTACGTATAGAAAACAATTCAGCGGTGGTATAAATTTTGGTACCACCGTAGTAATAGGTTAGGAACCGCACATGCTATGACTAAATAGATCTTAGGTCGTAGGGATTTATCGGCCTGGAGTCATATGCCTTTGGTCATATGGCTCACGAAACGGCTTTATTTCAATGCCTTGAGCGGGGCCTGCTACCGGTGTGCATATGACCAGCCCCCAAACTTTGGTTTAGGCCGGGGTTAGTACGGCGAATAAGAGGAGTCCCGAGGTAGTATCCAGCCGGAAAGTTCTACGACCTGCACGCGGTTGTGGCAGCTTCGGAAGACCACCGGGAGAGCTGCCTGAAGGCGAGCGATGCGATTTAGGATGGCTTCCCGGCCGTTTTGCACCGGAAAATCGTCCGGGGTCACCACCCAGTAGCGCGCCCCGATGTGGCGCGCCACGTCAGTCAGGTGGTCGAGCTCGGATTCGAGCAGCTTGTGGTTCTGGGGATAAAGCGCTCCGGCCGTGAAAGCGATCGGGCGCAGGGCCTGGCGCCCGGTAAACAGGTACAGGTTGACGTCCTCGTAGGCTACGAAACGGTCTTCGGGATCGGTGTTGCGGCGGATCCAGTCGTAAAGCTGGGCCTTCTCGACGGCCAGGGCGGCCCACTCGCGGGGCTGCTCTCGCAGTTGCGGGCGAAACCCACGGACGTAGTGATCCGCCGCCCGCAGGGCCACGCTGGTCAGTCCCACCACCACTACACCGGCCAGCACGCGTTCCCCCAGCGGTCTCCCGCGCCGCAGGCCCTCGCTGAGCATCCCGAACAACTGTTTTCCCTCCGTCCACAGGCCGGCGTAGAACATCGGCAGGAACAGCAGCAGGTAGCGGTCCGTCTGAGGGCTCCACGCCAGAAGCATGCCGGCATAGAACAGAAAGACGAAGTGCAGCGGTTTCCACCCGTGACGGCGGGCCTGCCGCACCACGCCGGCCAAGATCCCCACCGTCAGCATCGCCTCGAAGGCGCCCGCGAACAGCGATTCCTGGGCCGGAGGAAATAAGCAGTACATAGCCGGCGTCTCCAGCAGCTCCTTCCAAGTGGCGGTCACCATGCCGAGGTAGACATCCAGGTCGGGGATACTAATCCGGAAGTAGCCGGAGTATGTGCTGTACCACAGCCAGGTCTGCCGCCAGCCCGTCTCCCCACTTGGCGGCGGCGCTTGGGCGTGCAGCAAACCCGAGAGCAGGAAGGGCGCGGCTACCAGGCAGAACAGCGCCCCCTGCCGATACGCCCGGCGGTGAATGGCAGCCGCCGCCAGTCCCGCAACCACGGCCACCCCTACTGACCGCGTCAACACCGACAACCCGGCCAGGATGCCGGCTGCGACCGCGTAGGGTGAG
>JACQDI010000322.1 GCA_016201195.1 Acidobacteriota bacterium
CGCAACCGCTGCTCGGCCCGTTCGCGCGCCGCCTGTTGCTGAGCCTCAGAGCCGGGCTGGCCCTGCGCGCCGGGCGTGGGCTGCATGTCGCGGGTGGCCTGCTGCAACCGCTCGATGGTCCGCTCGAGCGTGCTGCTGGCGCGCTGGGGCGTGCCGTTTCCCTGGCTCCCTTGCTGCTGGCCACTTTGCTGCTGGCTGCGCGAGCTCTGGCTGCCTTGCTGCCGCTGCTGCTGTTGCTGCATCTGTTGCAACTGCCGCGCCAGCTCCTCGGCCTCCCGGCGCAGCATCTCCTGCTGCCAGCGCTGGTCAAAGCTGAGGGCCTGCTGGCGCTTCTGTTGTTCGGCCAGTTGCTCCTGCCGGCGGGCCAGCTCGCGCAACTTCTCCAGGGCCTGGTCGAGCTCGCGATCCCGCTCCTGCGCCGTGGCTTGCGGCGCGGTCTCGTACTGGTTCTTCTCCACGTCCAGCTCGAGGTTGAACATGTCGGCGAGGTCGCGGCCCATGCCGCCTCCGCCGCCGCCCTGGTTGCCGAACGCCACCTGAATCTGCCGGAAAATCGATTCCGCGCGCAGCAGGTGCTGCAACGCTTTCTGCTCCGGCGGCAGGGCGCCTTCCCACTTCTGGCCGGCCAGCTTGTCCGAGGCCGGGCCCATTTCCTCCGCCGCCTTCTCCATGTTCTCCACGAAGATCTTGAAATCGTTGCTGGCGCCGGCGAGCTGGCGGGCCTTCATCCGGCGAGCCAGGGTCTGCGCCTGTTCCCGCAGCTTCGATTGGATGCCGGACAGGGTCTTGGCGTGATCGGCGGCCTTCTGTTTGTCGAGGTTCCGCTCGCGGGCCAGGTTCCAGGTGGCGTTGACGATTTCCTTCTGCCGCCGGGAGATCTGCGCGCTCTCGTCGTCCCCACCGCCGCCTCCGCCTCCGCCGCCCATCTGCTGCGACTGGAAGAACTCGCGCTCAAAGGGCTGCACCTCGACGAAGTACATATCGGTCTTGGTCTCGACCTTGGCGTCGCGAGCGACCGCGTAGTAGCTGACCACGTCGCCCGGAACGAGCGAGAAGTTCTCCAAGAAAAACGTGTGCGCCGCCATCGACTGCTTGCGGTCGGCAAGGGCGAGGTTGACCGTCTTTTCCGGGCCGCCGTTGACCGAGTAGTGCAGCTCGAAGCCCTTCACCCCGAAATCGTCCTGCGCCTCGAACTGCGCGGTGACTTCCTCGATGGAGGTGGCGCGGGAGTCGCGACCGGGCCGCAGCACCTTCACCGTGGGCGCCTGGTCGGGAATGGCCTCGATGTAAAAATCATCGCTCAATCGCACCGTCTCGCCGTTATAGAGCGACGCCACGAAATACCGCCCGTCCTTCTGGACGGTGAGCTGCCCGCGGCTCCACTTGCCGTCCGACTTGAGGTCGACATTCGAGGCGCCATCCACCCGCAGCAGGCCGGAAGCGAGCGGCCGGTCGGTCTCCACTTCCACCTGAACCTCCGTGCCGGCGACGGCGCGCACGTCTCCGTCCGGCTCTTCGGTATGGGAGGCTAAGCCGGTCCAGGCAGGGTAGCGGTAGGTGAGACGCAACCGCTTTACGTTCGGCATCTCGACTACCTTGATCTCGTACTCGGGGCTTTTCACACCGCCGGCGGCAATGTAGTAGCGCAGCGACTCGTCCACGCCGGCGAACACGAACTCGAAGCCGGCGTCATCGAGGGTGCGCTGCATGGGCGCTTCCTCCCATTTCGCGCTGGAGGCGAACTTGGCGAAGACACGCGCGCCCGGCGAGTAGAAGCCGATGGTCCGCGCGCTGACGAGCAGGTCGGCCTTGCGCCGGATGGTGGCGTTTCCCGGCTTGACGACGATCTGGTAGAGGTCGGAAACGGCCGGCTTCAGCCATCCGGCCCACAGCCGCGCCGTGCCGTATCCCCAATAGCCGGGGCCGGCCACCCCCAGCCACACGAGCACAGCCAAAGCGGCCAGGGCGACGCCGGCGAAGCTCCACATCGGGCCGGAAGGCGTGATGCGGTCGGGCGGCGCCTCCACCGCCAGCCGCAAAGTGTCCTCCGCCAGCAGGTCGAGGATCGGATTCGGGCGGTCGGGCGTCTTCTGATCGACGAAGGTCTGGATCCGCTCTTCGAAAGCGGGGAAGCGCTTCTCTAAGCGCCGCACCCAGGGCGCGTGGCGTTTCCGCATCTCGAGCAGGGGACGCACCAGCACCGCCAGGATGATCGCGGCCAGCGCCCCGAACAGCACCGTGCGCCCGCTGATCACGCTCCAGCGGGCGAACGCAAAGCGGTTGGCGAGGACGACAATGGCGAGCGTCAGCCCCAGGGCCGCCGCCGCGGCCACGCCCAAACCGCGCGTGGCCACCAGGATCTCGACCCGCCGCTTCACCTCGTGCAGATACTGCTCGAGCGCCGTGAAGGCATTCATTCGATTTGCACCTCTCTTTGCACTCCCAGATGCATGTTGCCTAACACCGATTCTAGCACCGCCGCCGCCAAAACCAGTAGCAAAAGCAGGCGCCAGATATCCCGCGGGGCAGCCGGCTGGGCTGCTGCGGGTGCGGTCCCGGGCGCCGCCTCGGGCTTGCCGGTGGATTTCCACAGGGCCAGCACGTCCTCGCCGGCCGGCCGCAGATCGCTTTCCCGCGGGTCGGGATTCACCGCCACCAGCTCGATCTTGCCTGCCCGGCGAACCTCGTAGAACCCTGTACTGGTAAGAGTGATCTCGCGTCCGGCCACCGCCGAGGCCAGGTCGAGGGCGCGGCGGCCCGCGGGATCAACCACCTCGACGGTGGCCCGCGGATCGCGCCGCTTGTGGATCTCGAGCACCGAGTCGACCGTGGCCTGGGTCACCGTTTCCTCGAGGCCCGACAAGTACCGCGCCGACTCGGCCACGAACGGCACAAACAGCGGGTGCACCGGCAGGTCGTTCCACACATTGTCGAGCGGCGAGGTGAGCACCAGCAGGCGGCCCGCGCCCAGCGGCTCCTCGACGAGCAGCGGCGAGCCGTCGGCCAGCCGCGCCAGCACCTGGTCGGCTGGAGCCTCCCACCGGGCGTAGCGGAAAAACTTCACACCGGTAAACCGCTTCGAGCCGCGCAACGCGGGATGATTCGTGTCCATCTCGCTGACCTGCTGGAACCGCTCCCGCTCGCGGGCGGCGTAGCGCGCGTCTGTTACCTTGCGGCTTAGGAGGGGCGCCGCCTCCTCGAGGGCGATCGACGGCCCGATCACCAGCAGCGCCGCGCCACCTGCTTCCACGAACGCCTTGAGCCGCTGCTCAGCCAGCGCCGGCAGTCGGGGGACGTCGGAGACGACCACGAAGGCGAAGCGCTCGAGCGGCAGGTTGCCCGCCTCCGCCGGCGTGGCCGGCTGCACGGTGAACATGGCCTGCCCGGAGGAGTCGAGCGCGGTGCGGTAATACAACATCTCGCGCGTCTTGCCCGGCTGGTGGAGAAACAGGATCGGCGAGGGGTCCGCGCGCTCGAGCGACAGCAGCCGTGCGTCATCGCCGGGCAGGGAATCGGCCGAATCGATGCGCACTTCAGCGCGGCTCTGCCCGTGTGGAACGTCAAAATCTGCAAACTGCACGGTGGCCCGCCCCGACTCCGCCACGGTGACCGTCTTAGTCGCCACCTGGCGCCCGCTCACCGCGAGCGAGACCCGGCGCGTCACCTCCGGAGTGTCGAAGCCGGCCACGGTCACCTCCAGGCGGGGCCGCGCCGTGCCATAGAGGTGCGTCTCGCCCTTCACACTTTCGACGCACCAGTTGCGGCTTCCGTTAGCGGCCAGGCTGTGCACCCGCAGGGTGGCGCTCGGCGGCAGACTCAAGTCAGCGAACCGGCCGGGCATGGCCGACTGCTGAAAATCGGAGACGACGTGCACCTCGGCGGCGAGCGCGCTGTTCTGCGCCAGCACCCGGAGTGACTGACCCAACTCGCCATAGGAGTTGCGCGACATGGTCGGTTTAAGCGATTGGATCGCGCTGCGCAGCACCGTCCGGTCGCCGGTGGGGTCGGTCATTACCCGGACCCCGGGGCCGAAGGCTACCACCTGCGCCCGATCGCCCGGGCGCACCTGGTCGACCAGCGACAGCGCCTCGGACTGGGCGCGTTTCCAGCGGTCGCCGTAGCGCATGCTGAAGGAGGTGTCGAGGACCAGGATCCGGTTGCGCGGCTGCGCCACTAGCGCCTCCGGGGCGCGCCGGAACACCGGCCGCGCGAACAGCAGGGCCAGCAGCGTCAGCAGCGCCAGCCGCGAAGCGAGCAGCAGCAAATACCGCAGCCGCCGGTGCCGGATCGACCGCTGCGTCCGCCGCTGGAAAAACATGATCGAGCTGAACGGAATCTTGACGGGATTCTGGCGCTCGAGCAAGTGCAGCCACAACGGCAGCCCCAGCGCGACGAGGCCGGCCAGGAACCACGGCGTGAGGAAGGACATTAACTCCACTATACCTTGGATCGTGGGTTGGGGATCGCGGAACGTGCGGAACGTGGGCGGACTTGCCCCACGGCGTAACAGGTGCTATTCTTAACGGTGGTCGTTATGATCGGGCATGATCCTATCCTTCAAAGACCGGCGCCTACAGAAGAACTCTGGCAGGCTGGCAAGAGCCGGCGTCTGCCGGCCGGCTTGCGCCGGGTGGCGATTCGAAAGTTGGCGCAACTCCATTTTGCCAAGATCCTGGACGACCTTCGGGCGCCGCCGGGCAAC
>JACQDI010000323.1 GCA_016201195.1 Acidobacteriota bacterium
ATCCGACCGGGGCGGTGGTGGTGGGAGCGGCCGTCCGTGTCCGCAACGTGGACACCAATCTCGCCCTCGACACGCGCTCTAACGAACAGGGCAACTACCAGCTTCCCTTCCTGCCTCCGGGTAATTATGCGGTGACCGTCGAGCACCCAGGCTTCCGAAACATCGAGCGGCCGTCGGTCCACGTCTCCATCAACTCCCAGGTGACGCTCGATTTCGCCCTGGAGCTAGGGGCGGCTGCGGAGACCGTGACCATCCGCTCGGCGCCTCCGCTGTTGACCACCGTGGGAGCCGACCTGGGCCAGGTGGTCGATAACGCCTACGTGGGCGCCATCTCGGTGAGCCTCACGCGTAACGTGATCAACCTGACGCGCCTGGCTCCCGGGGTGACCGGCGACACCGGCACTTACTCCAGCAACGCCCAGAGTAACTTCAGCATTTCCGGCGGCGGCTCCACGCGCGGGCGCAACGAGTTCCTGGTTGATGGCATTCCGAATACCATTCCCCAGGGAGGCGGGCTGATCGTCTTTGTGCCCTCGGTCGATTCGGTGGAGGAGGTGAAGGTCCACACCACCATGTTCGACGCCGCCTACGGCCACTCCAACGGCGGCGCGGTCAATATCACCACCCGCGGCGGCACCAATCAGCTCCACGGGGCGCTCTACGACTTCAAGCGCTGGCGCGCCTTGAACGCCAATAGCTGGACCAACAAACGCCTCGGTCTCCCCAAGCCCCCCGTCGATTACAACCAGTGGGGCTACACCGCCGGCGGGCCGGTGTGGCTGCCTCGCGTCTATGACGGGCGCAACCGAACTTTTTTTTCGACCTCGCTCGAGCGTGACAACGACGCACGGGAGTTGAGTCGGCAGGCCCGCGTGCCCACCGAGCTCGAGCGCAACGGCGACTTTTCGCAGACCCTGAACCGTCTGGGCGGTCCCTTCAGCCTGTTCGACCCGGCCAGCACAACGGTGGCGGGCGGCCGCGCGACGCGGATCGAGTTTCCTGGAGCCCGCATCCCCGCCGACCGGCTGAGCCCCATCGGCCTCGCGGTGATGAAGGCTTATCCGGCGCCCAACCAGGCCGGCCCGTCGCAAATCGGCCGCCTCAACTGGGCGTCCACCGCCGTCTACACCGTCGCCCAGAGCCAGGAGAGCGCACGCATCGACCATGTGCTGAGCGCGCGCCAGCGGCTGTTCGGCCGCGTCAGCCGCCTGGTCCGCGACCAGCACTCCGATACGCTGTTTCCCGGGGTGCTGGATTTTCCGGCCGAGGGCAGCAGTGATCTGGGCAAGGACCTGCGGCACTTCACCTCCATTGCCCTCGACGACACCTTCATCTTCTCGCCGAGTTTCCTCGGCTCGCTCCGCTACGGGTTCTCGCGGCGTTTTTCCGACGTTTCGAACGGCGCCCTGGGATTCAACCCTGCCGACCTGCGCCTCCCCGCGAGCCTCACCGCCAGCCAGAGCATCCCCGGCTACCCCATCTTCCGGCTCGGGGAGAACGTGGCTACCATCGGCACCACCGCCTCGAACGAAGCCAACGATCTGCACGCGCTGCTCGCCACGTTCACCAAGCTCACCGGCCGCCACAGCCTGAAATTCGGCGCCGACTATCGCCTGGTGCGCTGGAACCGGCTCTCGCAGGGCAGCCAGGCCGTCGGCGATTTCACGTTCAACCCCGTCTTCACTCAGGCCGACCCCTCCACCAACAGCTCGGCCGACCGCTCTGGCTCGGCGATGGCATCACTGCTGCTCGCCGCGCCCGCCTCCGGCTCGCTCGGCTACAACAGCCCGCTCTCGCTTCAGAACCACTATGTCGCGGGATTCATGCAGGAAGACTGGAAGCTCTCCACACGGCTGACGCTGAACTTCGGCCTGCGCTATGAGCTGGAGACACCTTACACCGAGCGCTACAACCGGGCGAGCTACGGTTTCGACTCGACGGCAAAGCTCCCGGTGCAGGTCCCCGGCCTCGACCTGCGTGGTGGGATCCTGTTCGCCGGCGTGGACGGGCGCCCGCGCCGCGAGGGAAGTGTCGACACCAACAACTTCGGCCCGCGCTTCGGCTTCGCGCTGGCGGCGAATTCCAAGACCGTGGTTCGCGGAGGCTACGGTTTGTTTTATAGTGGCCAGTCTTACAACAGCGGCTTCCTGGGCCAAGTCGGTGTCTTCGACGCCAGCACGCCCTACGTTGGCTCGATCGATGGCGGCGCGACCATCTTCACTACCCTCGCCAACCCTTTTCCCAATGGCCTGCGCCGGCCCGTGGGCAGCTCCGCGGGCTTGCTCGCGCGGCTCGGCGACAGCTTAAGCTTCTTCAACGCCGATCGCGTTTCACCTTATAACCAGCAGTGGCAGTTCAGCATCCAGCGCGAGCTGCCGTCGCAGATTCTGGTCGAGGCGGCGTACCTGGGCATGCTCAGCCTGAAGCAGTTCGAGAGCTTCGACCTGAACGAGAAGCCGGACCGGTACCTCGCCGAGGGCGCCAACGAAAACCGGGCGGTGCCAAATCCGTTCCTCGGTGTGTTCCCCGCCACTTCCGCCCTCGGCACGGGATCCACCATCGTGCAGCGGCGCCTCTGGCCGGCGTTTCCCCAGTTCACCTCGCTCACCGTCGAGGGCGCCAACACCGGCCGGGCGATCTACCACGCTCTGCAACTCAAGGTGGAAAAGCGCCTGACCCACGGCCTGAATTTCGTATGGAACTACACGGCCTCGAAGCTCATGGACAACAACACCACGAGCATCGTCAACCCGCGCCACTACCGGTCGATCTCCAACCTCGACCAGGCACAGTTGATGCGGCTGGCGTTCACCTACCAATTGCCGTTCCGCGTCGAGAGCCGGCTCGCTCGCCAGGCTGCGGAGGGTTGGTCGCTGAGCGGATTTCTCAACCTCGCCTCCGGCCTGCCGCTGAGCATCAGCCAGGCCAACGGCCGCCCCATCCGCATCCGCAACCCGCGCAAGAGCGGTCCCATCGTCGAGCGCCTGAACGAGTACTTCGACACCAAGGCCTTCGTGCCGCTGCCCAATCAGTACACGGTCTCGCCGGAACCTCCGAACCTGGCCGAGTTGCGCGCCCCCGGCGCCCGCTCGCTGAACCTGTCGCTGTTCAAGACGTTTCCGCTGCGCGAGCGGCTGCGCCTCGAGGTGCGCGCGGAGATGGCCAACTTCACCAACACCCCCAACTTCGGCGCCCCCGGCGCCAATATGTCTAACGCCGCGACGTTCGGCGTCATCAACTCGGCCGGCGGCTCGCGCTCGATGCAACTGGGTGGGCGCTTGGTGTTTTGAGGCGGCCCCTCAACCCGCCGCGCGCGTTCGGTGCAACGGAGCGGCGCCGACCGGCAGCGGCCTAGGGTTTCCGAACAGGCTCCCCTGGGCGGGGGCGTTCTTGGAAATGCTCATCAGGTCCGGATAAAAGCTCATCAGCTCCGGCGGGGTCTCCACCGGCTCGCCGATCAGCAGGTGGATCAACTGCAACGCGTTGGCCGCCGCCTTACCCTCGTAATGGTTATTGGTGATCACGTAGGTCGAGCGCGCCTGGCCGGCCACCTGCTCGATGCGCCCTTTCCACTCGCCCAGCTCCTCCATCGAGTAGAGGTAGTTGTAGCGGGCTGCGACGTGGGGCAGGGCGCCGGGATCGTGGGGCTCGTCGTCCTTTTCGAACCAGTGCTCGTAGTTGCGCCCGTGCAGGCGGACGTATCCGATGGGCGTGGTCACCACCGCCGTGGGCGGCATCGACCGGGCAAACTGCGGCTGATCGATGTTGCAGAAGCCGATGTGGTGGTCGATGAAAACTCCGATCGCCTCATCCACCGTCCAGCTCGCGTGACGCACCTCGGCCACCAGCGCGTACTCCGGGAAGGTTTTCTTCAGCCGCACCAGGTAATCGCGGTTTTCGCGGTTGAACCTGAACGACCAGGGAAACTGCATCAGCACGCAGCCCAGGCGGCCGGCCTCGGCCAGCGGCGCCAAGCCGTCCTTGTACTGCCGGATCTCGTCGTCATCGAGCCGCCCCTGGTGGGTGAAGCCGCGGTACAGCTTGGCGCTAAATCGGAAGCGAGGGTTGAACTCGATTTTCCTCACCCACAGCCGGGCCAGCTCCGGCCGCAGCGGCCGGTAGAACGAGGTGTTGATTTCGATCGTGTCGAAGTAACGCGCCAGGTAGGCGGCTTCGTGGAAGTTACGGGGGCGAGCGTCGGGATAGACGATCCGCTTCCAGTCGGGATAGCTCCACCCGGCAGGCCCCACTCGAATCTCAGCGCTCAGCGGCATAGCCGCCTCCTCTTCGCCTTTTCTTCGCCTACCAGTGTACTCCGTTTCGGGGGGTCAGGTCAAGCCGGAAAATTTTTCGACATCCTTGTAACCTTGGGACCTGCTGGGGCGCTCTTATAGTCAAATCCCCGTTACAACGGCGGGCGCGCTCACCCCAAAACCCTTTCAACGCGCCCGCTTAATTTTTTTGTTCGGGGGTCGTGGCCCTTGGCGTGCCAGGACGCGTGCACAGGCCACGGAACCTCAGCGCCCGCCTTCGCGTAGTAGAACACATGGAATCTTTCGCTGCCGATCTCCGGCACGCCTGGCGCGTGCTCTGGAAGAGCCCCAGCTTCACCCTCATCGCCGTGGCCGCGCTGGCTTTCGGCGTCGGGGCCAACACCGCCATTTTCTCGGTGGTCAACGCCGTCCTCTTGCGTCCCCTTCCCTATCCGGAGTCGGACCAGTTGGTGTTCCTCGAGCGGCAGTACCGCCAGGGCACGGGCAACTCCGCCTCCATTCCCAAGTTCACGGTGTGGAAACAATACAACCGCACGATCGAGAACATGTCCGCCTACGATTTCGCCGGTCCCGGGCTGAATCTGGGCAGCGGCGACCGCCCGGAGCAGGTCAAGGCCGTCCACGTTTCGCTGGATTACTTCCGGCTCTTCGGCGCCACTCCGATGCTGGGCCGCACGTTTCTGCCGGAGGAGGACCGTCCGGGCGGACCGCGCGTGGCGGTTCTCAGCAACGGCTTGTGGAAACGACGTTTCGGCGCCGATCCCGCGCTGGCCGGCAAAGCCGTCCTCCTGGGCGGCGAGCCTTACACGGTAGTTGGTATTCTGCCGCACGATTTCCAGCCTGATCCGCCCGCCGAAATCTGGCTTCCGCTGCAGGCCGATCCAGCCAGCACGAACCAGGGTCACTACCTGCGCGTGGCCGCCCGTCTCCGGCGCGGCGCAACTCTGGAAGCCGCGAACGCAGAGCTGAAGTTGGCGGGGGAGCAGTTCCGGCGCCTGCACCCGAACTGGATGGACCAGGGTGAAAGCGTGGTCGTTCTGCCCATGCAGCAACTGGTGGTGGGCAATGTGCGGCCGGCGCTGCTGATCCTGGCCGGCGCGGTCAGCTTCGTGCTGCTCATCGCCTGCGCCAACGTAGCCAACCTGCTGCTGGCCCGCGCCGCCGGGCGCCAGAAGGAGATGGCCGTCCGCGCCGCGATCGGCGCCGGCCGCGGCCGGCTCGTCCGCCAGTTGCTCACCGAGAGCATCCTGCTCGCCGCTCTCGGGGGCCTGCTCGGCCTGCTGCTGGGATCCTGGGGCGTGCGCGTCTTGCTGGCCTTCAGCCCCGGCGACATTCCGCGCATCGGGGACCTGGCGGCCGCTCCCGCCTTCGCCCTGCTCGACTGGCGCGTGCTCGCCTTCACCGGCGGTATCGCCCTTCTCACCGGCGTCCTGTTTGGCCTCATGCCCGCGCTGCAGCTTTCCCGCACGGACCTGAGCTCCACGCTCAAGGACGCCGGCGGGCGCTCCGGCTCGGCCCTCCGCCAGAGCCGCACCCGGGGCCTGCTGGTGGTGACTGAGACGGCCCTCGCCCTGGTATTGCTGATTGGCGCGACGCTCATGATCCGCACCTTCGTTGGGTTGCGCAACGTCAAACCCGGGTTCGATCCACACAATATCCTCACTATGCAGATGTCGATGGCTGCCTCGCGTTATTCGACCACCGCGCAAGTGGAAGCCTTCGAGCGCCAGGCCGTGCAGCGCATCGAAAGCCTGCCCGGCGTGGTGGCCGCCTCGCCCGCTGTCTGCCTGCCGGTCCAAAACTTCGGCATCGACCTGCCCTTCACCATCGAAGGCCGGCCGCTGGCGGGAAACAACCGCTACCACGGGGATGAGTACTGGCGCTACGTCGGCCCGCGCTACTTCGACGTGTTCCGCATTCCGCTGCTGCGGGGCCGGCTGTTCCGGGAAAACGACAATAGCAAGGCGGCGCCTGTAGTCATCATCAATGAAGCTCTGGCCCGCAAGTACTGGCCGGGCGAGGATCCCCTCGGCAAGCGGATCCAGATTGGCAAGGGCCTTGGCCCCCAGTTTGAGGAGCCGCATCGCCAGATCGTGGGCGTGGTCGGCGACGTGCGGGAAGGAGGCCTGAAGGGTCAGCCGGATCCGGTGATGTACATTCCTGCCGCCCAGGTCACCGACGGCTTGACGCGCTTCGCCGCCCAGGTCATTCCTCTTGCCTGGGCGGTGCGCACCTCCAGCGACCCGCTCAGCCTCAGTTCCGCCATCCAGCGCGAGTTCCTCGCAGTGGACGGCCAGTTGCCGGTCGCGAACATCGGCACCATGGAGCAGTTGATCCGAACGTCCACCGCGCGGGAGAACTTCAATATGCTCCTGCTCACGATCTTCGCTGCGATTGCCCTGCTGCTGGCGGCGATCGGGATTTACGGGCTGATGTCGTACGCGGTCGAGCAGCGCGCGCATGAGATCGGCGTGCGGATGGCCCTGTGCGCGGGTCGCGGCGACGTGCTGCGGATGTTTGTGCTCCAGGGCGCGCGCCTGGCCCTGATCGGCGTCGGGATCGGCCTCGCCGCCGCTTACGGCCTGACCCGGTTGCTCGCCCGGCTGCTGTTTGGGGTCAGGGCCACCGATCCGTGGACGTTCGCCGGCGTCGCCGGGGTTCTCGCGGTCGTGGCGCTGGGGGCGACGTACCTTCCGGCTCGCCGAGCGACCCAGGTGGATCCGGTCATCGCGCTGAGGTATGAGTAGTCGGGGTAGTTTTACACACGATCAGTGGCAGGAACAGGCCTGTGGCGGCAGGAAGCGGCCACCGGTGCCGCTTCGTTGAAGGCAAAGGAGTTATGGGCTGACAAGGGGTCGCAGTTGCAGCGAGAGAATACGCAGCGATATTCTGCAGAAACTGCGGACTTGCGTTGGATTCTTGGCCGTAAGTTGTTCTTCGTTCAACTTCTGTAGCTATCTATCGGCTGGCCAGACAGGTACGTCTGCCGGGCAACTGATAACTTACAACTCATAACTGCTTGGCTTGCGGGAGGGTGGCAAAGTAGCAGGATGCGACAATATCCCTCTTGTGGGATCATGGAATGGACGGCTCGAATGGGGAAGTACAGCCATGACCATCAACCTCAAGCCCGAAACCGA
>JACQDI010000324.1 GCA_016201195.1 Acidobacteriota bacterium
CGCCAAAGACATCATCCTCGCCTGGATCGCCCGCATCGGCGTGGGCGGCGGAACAGGCCACGTTTTCGAATACACGGGCAGCGCCATCCGGTCGCTTTCGGTCGAGGGCCGCATGACCGTGTGCAACATGTCGATTGAGGCCGGGGCGCGGGCCGGGCTGGTCGCCCCCGACGATACCACCTTTCAATACCTGGCGGGCCGGCCCTTTGTCCCCCAGGGCGCGGCCTGGGACGCGGCCGTTGCTGCGTGGCGCCGCCTCCCGACCGATCCCGGCGCCGCCTATGACCGCTCGGTCACCATCGAGGCCGATCGCCTCGAGCCCATGATCACCTATGGCACCAACCCGGGCATGGGCATCCCCATCACCGCCTCCATCCCCAATCCCGGCACGCCGGCCGAGAGGAACGCGCTCCAGTACATGGGCCTGGAGCCGGGCCGCTCGCTGCTGGGGCACCCGGTGGACGTGGTGTTCATCGGCAGTTGTACCAACTCCCGCATCTCGGACCTGCGCCTCGCCGCCACGGTGCTCAAGGGCCGCAAGGTCAGCCCCAAGCTGCGCGTCCTGGTGGTGCCCGGCTCCCAGCAGGTCAAGGTCCAGGCCGAGGCCGAGGGCCTGCCCGAGATCTTCCGAGCCGCCGGCTGCGAGTGGCGCGAGCCCGGTTGCAGCATGTGCATCGCCATGAATGGCGACCAGCTCAATCCAGGCCAGTATTGCGTTTCCACCTCCAACCGCAACTTCGAAGGGCGCCAGGGCAAGGGCGGGCGCACCTTCCTCGCCAGCCCGCTGACTGCCGCCGCCAGCGCGGTCACCGGCGTGGTCACCGACGTGAGGACCCTGCTATAGCCATGGAACCCATTCTAGCTTTCTCCGCGCGGCTCGTGCCGCTGCCCATCGACAACATCGACACCGACCAGATCATCCCCGCCCGTTTCCTGAAGACCACCGACAAAGTGGGTTTGGGCAAGAACCTGTTTCAGGACTGGCGCTACGATGCGGCGAGCAACCCCAAGCCCGAATTCATCCTTAACCAGCCCCGGGCCGCCGCCGCCGGCATCTTGCTCGCCGGCGACAATTTCGGCTGCGGCAGTTCCCGCGAGCATGCCCCCTGGGCCCTGATCGGATTCGGGTTCCGAGCCGTGATCAGCACCTCCTTTGCCGACATCTTCCGCAACAACTGCCTCAAAAACGGGCTGCTGCCCATCATCGTCGATCCCCAAACCCACGCCGAGTTGTTCGAGCTGGCGGAAAGGGATGCGGCCGCCGAGGTCACCGTCGACCTCGCCGCCCAGGAGCTGCGGCTGCCCACCGGCCGCGCGGTCGAGTTTCCCATCGATGGATTCTCCAAACGCTGCCTGCTCAGCGGGGTTGACCAGCTCGGGTACCTGCTGCAGAAAGAGCCCCAGATCGCCTCCTACGAAACAGCGCATCGGGCCCGCATCCAGGCTCCCGTCGACGAATAGGAAACAGGGTACTGGAGTACTGGCCGCAATTGAAACCGCCGAGCTATTGGTTCATCCCGCTCGCGTGCCGCAAGATCAAACCATGGAAGATCTGAGTGAGATCCATCAGATTGGCAAGGAAATGGTGCATTTGGCCATCCAGCCCGTCGAAGAGTCCCTGGAGTGGGTGTGCTTGATCGAAGGCGGGGGCGTGTGCATCGGCAACTCCTTCCGTGACCGGGGAGCCGCCGAGACGTGGATCGACCACATGTTCCGGCGCCTGTTTCCCGAGCATCGCTGCGACCTGGGCTGCATCCGCATGCCCAACGCCGAATTCTGCGCCGACGAGGAAGTGCTCGCCCGCCTGGCCGGCTGAGAATCCACCACCCGATTTCTGCGGTATGATGGTCCCTTTATAGGAGGACTGTTGTGGCCGAGCCTACCCAAGAAGACGCCAAGCTACTGCTTCAGTTATACGACCTGCGCCGCGAAAAGGTGTTGCGGCGCGCCCGCGATTTCGTGCAGCGGGATTGCAAGTTCAAGGACTACAAAGACTTCACCAAGCGATACCCCGAAGGGGCCAAGGAGCACGCCTACGTGGGCATGGCCCTCGGCTATTGGGATATGGCCTGCACCCTGGTGGTGAAGGGGCTGCTCAACGAGGACCTGTTCCATTCCACCAACTTCGAGCACGTCGCCTTGTGGTACAAGTTCCGGCCCCTGGTCGAAAACTGGCGCAAGGAATTCCAGCACCCCGGTATCATGCAGGCGATGGAGACGTTAGCCTCCCGGCACCCGGCCGCCGCCGCTTTCCAGCCCGCGCCGTCCAAGAAGAAGAACAAGAAGGGCAAGGGCCCGAAAGCCAAAGCCGCCGCCGCCGGCGCAACTCACTCGCCCCACGACGATGGCGACGAGGACGACGATTAAGGACGACGATTAAGAATGATCTCCCAACGCCTGCTTCGGCTCGTCCAGCAGAACGCGGATCGGCTGACCAACGATCTGATTGCCGA
>JACQDI010000325.1 GCA_016201195.1 Acidobacteriota bacterium
ACTACGTAGTGGACAAACAGGTGAAGGCCGGCCGCACCCTGACCAGCGTCACGGAGCTGGACGCCGACCAGCGCGTGCACGAGATGGCGCGCATGCTCTCCGGCGCACAGGTCACATCCGACGCGCTCCGGCATGCCCGGCAGTTGCTGCAGACTGCGCGCGGCGCCTGAGGCTCCATGCCTTTCGAATGCACCATTTTGGGCCGTACGGGCCTGGAGACTGGCCGCTTGGGATTGGGAGCGAGCTACGGCATCCCCACCGCCGCCGTGGAGCGGGCCTTCGAGCACGGGGTCAACTATTTCTACTGGGGCACGATGCGGCGGCCGCAATTTGGGCAGGCCCTGCGCAATCTGACGCCGCAACGGGACCGCTTTGTGCTGGTGCTGCAATCCTACTCCCGCGTGGCCTCCCTACTTGGGTGGAGCGTCGAGCGGGCGCTGCGCGAGCTGCGGCTGGATCACGCCGACATCCTGTTGCTCGGGCTTTGGAATCGGCCGGTCCCGCAGCGTTTCCTCGACGCCTGCCGCAGGCTCCGTGACCGCGGCCTGGTCCGCTTCCTGGCGCTCTCGACGCATCGGCGGCCGCTGATCCCGGAGATCGCCGGCAGCTCGGATTTTGACGTGTTCCACGTCCGCTACAACGCCGTGCACCGCGGCGCCGAGCGCGACGTTTTCCCGCATCTTGCCGCCAACCGCCCCGGCATCGTCGCCTTCACGGCGACAAGCTGGCGCCAATTATTGGGCCACCGCCGCATCCCAAAGCAGGAAAAGATCCCCACCGCTACCGATTGCTATCGCTTTGTGCTTTCGCACCCCGCCGTGGATGTCTGCTTGAGCGGGCCCTCGAGCGCCGCGCAGATGGACCAAGCCCTCGAAGCTCTCCGGCGCGGTCCTATGGCCCCGGACGAACTGGATTGGATGCGCCGCGTGGGCGACGCCATCTACGGCCGGGCCGGCTGATAATTGATGGCGATCGTGGTGACCACTTCCACCGGCTGGCCGTTGAGGAGCGTGGGGCGATAGCGCCACTGCTTGACCGCGTCCATGGCCGCCTCCGCCAGCTCCGCGTCCGGCGCCGACAGCACCCTCAACCCGTCCAGGCTGCCATCGGTCAGCATGACCGCTTGCAACAGGATGGTCCCCTGTGCGCCCCGGGCTCGCGCGCTCTCCGGATACTGGGGTTTGGCCGCAGCCAGCAGCCTTGCCGCCTGCACGTTGCCGCCCACGCGGACCCGCCGCGGGCCGGCCGGCGCCGGCTGTTGCAGATCCACGGTCACATCGACCGTTTCCCGCACCGCGCCGAGCTGGAGCACCGGAAACACGCGGGTCGCTTCACCGGCGTCCACGACCTGCCGGAACAATGCGAACCCCAGGCTGCGCACTTCTAATTGGTAGCGTCCGGCGCCCAGGCCGGAAACCGAAAAGTCACCCTGCGCGTTGGTCTTCGCGCTCTGCGCGCTGCCGGTTTC
Source organism: Acidobacteriota bacterium (assembly GCA_016201195.1). Classification (GTDB taxonomy): domain Bacteria; phylum Acidobacteriota; class Terriglobia; order Bryobacterales; family JACQDG01; genus JACQDI01. Next base: position 1,469 of record JACQDI010000325.1, read on the forward strand.
GATCTGCACTACGGACACGGCCGCATCCGGCACCACACCGCCGCTCGGATCAAACACCGTCCCCGAGATTCCCGCCGCCCACACCGTCAGCGGGCACAACACGAACAACAAGCGAAACATGTCGGACCTCCCCTGAATCGTGGATCGTGGAACGTGAATGGTTGGTCCGAATCGCCGGAGCCCACGATCCACCTTCTACGGACCACGTTCTCTTTTTCATAGACACCGCAGGGCGATCAGTAGTTTCACATTTGCTGCGGCGAGCAATACGGCTACTCCGACAAATGTGACCGGATCAGTCGGGCTCACCGTCCAAACCGTTACAGGCATGCCGGCTGCCAGATCCTTCGGATCGGAGTCAAATGTGTCCGTGCAGCAGCCGCTTGGCCCGGGCCACGCCGAGCAACTCCGCCAGCCGCTGCGCTTCGGCCTCCGCCACCCGGCGTCCGAACTCGGTCAGCCGGTAATAGCGGCGGTGCTCGTCGTCCAGCTCGGGGTCGGGCCGCTCGTCCGATTCCTGGATCAGCCCCTCGCCGAGCATCCGCTGGATCGATCCGTAGAGCGTCCCCGGCCCGAGCTTGACCTTCCCCTCGGTGCGCTCGGCCACCTCCTGCATGATCCCGTAGCCGTGCCGTTCCCGGTCGGCGAGGGCCAGCAGGATGTGGAACACGGCCGGCGTCAGTGGCAACAGCTCTTGCGGGTCCCGCCGGATTCGTCTCATCGCTCCTCCATCCGTTATTGATATATCCGTAACGGATATAATACTCCGACCCCGGGGGTTTGTCATGCTCGGGAGTCAGGAGAGCGAGATCCCGGGGCGTGCTAGAATCGAAACGAGTGGGCGAAAAGACCTTTTACATCGAGACCTTTGGCTGCCAGATGAACGCGCACGACTCCGAAAAGGTAGTCGGCACGCTGATGGCCCAGGGGTATGCCCAGGTGGCGACGCCGGAGCAGGCTCAACTGGTTCTTTACAACACATGCAGCATCCGCGACAAAGCGGAGCAGAAGGTCTTCACCCGGCTCTCGAATTTCAAGCGCGCAGCGGGGAACGGAAAGGTGTTCGGCGTGCTCGGGTGCGTGGCCCAGCACCAGGGGGAGAAGATCTTCGAGCAAGCGCCGCACGTCAGCCTGGTCTGCGGTTCCGCGAGCTACACGAAACTGCCGGAGCTGCTGGTGCAGCTCGAAACCGGCAACCGCCGCGTGACGGGGCTGAGCCTGGACACCGACGAGACTTTCGAGACGCCGTTCACCCGGCGCGACAATCCGTATCGCGCTTACCTCACCATCATCGAGGGCTGCGACAAGCACTGCGCCTACTGCGTGGTGCCGTTTACGCGCGGCCCCGAGCGCAGCCGCACCAGCCAAAGCGTCATGGACGAAGCGCGGCAGCTCGCCGATGCCGGCTACACCGAGATCCAACTCCTTGGGCAGAACGTGAACAGCTACCGCGACCCCTCGCCCGCCGGATGGGACTTCGCCACGCTGCTCGCGCGGGTCGGGGGGATCCCCAGCCTGCGCCGGGTGCGCTTCACGACCTCCCATCCCCGCGACTTCACACCGCAGATCGTCGAGACGCTGGAGTCGAACCCGGTGCTGTGCGACCATGTGCACCTGCCGGTGCAGTCCGGCTCCGACCGGGTCCTCGGCCGGATGCAGCGGGAGTACACTCGCCGGGAATACATGGAGCGCATCGCCTGGATGAAGAAAGCGCGGCGGCCGATCTCCATCACTACTGACATCATCGTGGGCTTTCCGGGCGAGACCGAGGAAGACTTCGGCCTGACCCTGTCGCTGCTTGACGAGATCGAATACGACTCGATTTTTTCCTTCAAGTATTCGCCGCGCCCCAACACGCCGGCGGCCGCTTACGCCGACGCCGTGCCGGAGGAAGAGAAATCGCGCCGCCTGACCATCGTGCAGGAGCACCAGCGCGCCATCCAGGTGCGGCGCAACGCCGCCTTTGTGGGCGAAGAACACGAGGTGCTGGTCGAGGGGCGCCACGAGAAACTGGGCCAGTGGGTCGGCCGCACCAGCCAGAACCGCGTCCTGAACTTCTCCGCTCCACCCGGGGACGAGAACCTGCTGGGCCAGTATCGGCGCGTGCGCGTCACGCGGGCAGGGCCCAATTCACTCGTGGGAGAAATGGTGGCGCATTCCGC
>JACQDI010000073.1 GCA_016201195.1 Acidobacteriota bacterium
GCCGACGATCTCCCTGGGGTTCGTCCCGGTCCAGGCGACCCACAGGCGCTTGCCGATCGGGTCTTCGCCGGGAAAGAATTTTCTGGCCATCGCCTGGTTGATGACGGGCAACGAACACGACTCCGAAGACGTAGTGCAGGAAACCTTCCTGCGGGCCTACCGGCGGCTCGATCGCTTCGAGTCGCGCTCCGGCTTCGGCACCTACTTTCGCGCCATGGGAATCCCCACGCTTCGAGGGCGCGATTTCGATGAACGTGACCGGCTGGGGTCGCCGTCGGTGCCAAAAGCGAGGCGGAAGACACTGCGACTGTGGCGTTCGACGAGCACGCGAAACCCATCCTGGTCGCCGGCGAGCGCTCGTGCGACCGCCGTCACTTTCCTCCATCCGAATTACTTAGACTGTGCCGGCGGTCCGGCGGTTAGGTCCGGACGCTGATTGCGGAAGCGCACCCGGCCGAAGGCCTGGGGCGTGTGGAAGGACCGGCTCTCCGGCGGCAGAGGCGACCAGGTGTTGGTGCGGCCGCCCAGGCGGTTCAGGTTGAGCCGCCACTCGTCCCCGTCGCGGGGCGGCGTGTGGGCGGCGTCGCGCGAGAAATTGCGCAACGGGATGGCCAGCTCGACGATCCAGTGGTCGTCTTCGGGCGACTCGTCCTTCTTGGGCTGGCCGTGGAACGAGGTCCGGTAGCGCACCCCTTCCGGCTCCCAGGTAGGCGGGCCGGTCCACCAGTCGGTGCGGCAGCGGTTCAGCATCATGCCAATGGCGTTGATCTCGAAGGTGTAGTAGTTGGTCACCTTGGCCGGGTTCGGCGAAAGGAAGATCTCCACGCAGTCGTCTTTGGAGACCGGGCCGTGCCGCTCGGTGACGTAGGCCGAGATGTGCTTGTCGTGGCAGTAGTAGCCGACGTAGAGGTTCTCGTCGTCCCACAGCATCCGGGCGACGGTCGGCTCCTTTTCGCCCTGGGTCCAGCGGTTGAAGTGAAACTCTCCCACCGGGGGCGCCTGCTTCCAGCCGGGCTCGTCGAGCCTGGCATCGATGGTGATCGGGGTAGGAGTGCGATAAATGTCGTATTGCGACAATTGCTGGGCCGAGGCGGCGGCCAGCGAGAGGGCCAGGATTGCGAGTCGCTTCACAGGGCGTATGGTAACATGGGCGCAGGTGCACAATGGAACCAGAAGTCAGGGAACGCTTTGAAAAGATGGAGGGGATCGTCGCATCCCTGATACAGGTCGCAGTTTCGCACGAAGAGCGATTGGACCGTGTCACCGACAAGTTGGATCTTGTTGGCGACAAGCTGGATCGCGTCGCCGAGCGGCTGGATCGCGTTGCCGAGCGGCTGGATCGTCTCGCAGAGGCACAGGCGCGCACGGACGAGCAGATCAAACATACTCAAGAAGAGCTGGACGTCCTGGTCCACATGGTGGATGACTGGATCCGCCGGAACCCGCGGACTTAGGCACTACCGGTCGAGGGCAATGGTAACCAGGCTGCTGCCGGCGGCGATGGCGATATACTGCCGGCCCTCGCTCAGGTAGCTGATCGGGTTGCCCCAGATTTCACCGCCGGTTTGAAAGCGCCACAGCAACTTGCCCGTTTCGGCGTCCACGGCGAAGAAGTCCCCTTCCATGGTTCCTGAAAAAACCAGACCTCCGGCGGTCGAGAGAACGCCGGTCCACGGCGGCGAGTGGACCTTGAATTCCCAGCGCAGCTTGCCGGTCATGGCGTCCCAGGCGCGCAGAGCGCCCCAGGGGTCCTCCCCGGGGACGTTGCGACGGCCGGCGCCGGTAAACCGCTTGCCCGGCTCGTAGGGCGCCTCGGTCAGGAAATACACGCCGCCTTTCTCGCGGACGTTCTGATAGAAAAGCTTGGTCTGCGGGCTGTAGGACGGGCTATACCAGTTGGCGGCGCCATCGTCGTCGGGGTAGACGGTGGCCCCCTTCACATTGGGAAACGTGGCGGGGTCTTCGATGGGGCGGCCGCGCGTGTCGAGTCCCTTGGCCCACGTCTGCCTGGCGAAGGGCACGCCCAGCAAAAACTCGCCGGTGTTGCGGTCGAGCACGTAGTAGAACGCGTTGCGGTTGGCAAACAGGACCAGCTTGCGGGGCTTGCCCTGGAAGACGCCGTCGACCAGGACGGGGATCTCGGTCGAGTCGAGGTCGTGGATGTCGTGGGGCAGGAACTGAAAATACCACTTCAGCTTGCCGGTATCGACGTCGAGGGCGAGAAGGCATTCCGAATACAGATTATCGCCCCGGCGGACGTCGCCGATGAAGTCGGGGCCGGGGTTGCCGGTGCCCCAGAACAGGAGATTGGATTCCGGATCGTAAGCTCCGGTAACCCAGGTGGGGGCGCCGCCGGTCTTCCAGCTTTCGCCAGACCAGGTTTGGTGGCCCGGCTCGCCGGGGCCGGGAACGGTCCAGAAGCGCCAGGCGCGGCGGCCGGTCTTCGCGTCGTAGGCGTCGAGGAAGCCGCGGACGCCATACTCGCCGCCGGCGATGCCGACGATGACCTTGTCCTTGACGGCCAGCGGCGCAAGCGTGAGCGAGTGGCCGGTGCGGTAATCGGCCACCTCGACGTCCCAACGCACACGGCCCGTTTTCATGTCGAGCGCCACCAGGTGGGCGTCGAGAGTGGCGAGAAACAACTGATCGTCGAGCGCGGCCACACCGCGGTTCACTTGCCCGCAGCAGGCGATGACGCCCTCGGGGATGTTGCGGCGATAGCTCCACAGCGGCCGGCCGGTGCGGATGTCGAGGGCGGTGACGTCGCTCGGCGGCTCGGTCAGGTACATGACGCCGTCGAAAACGAGCGGCGTCGACTCGAAGTGGTGCCGGGCGCGAATCTGGTAGATCCAGGCCGTTTTCAACCGGCCGACGTTGGCCCGCGTGATCTGGTTCAACGAGGAGTAGCGATGGGCCTGGTAGCTGCCGGAATAGGTCAGCCAGTTGCCGGGCTCGGAGGCGGCGCGGAGAATTCGCTCGTAGGGAACCTGGGCGGCCAGGGGCAGGAGCAATGCCGGCAGGAGCAGAAGTTGTTTCATAAGCGGCCCTGGAGCGAGGCGAGATACGCGACCAGGTCGTCAATCTCGGCTGCGGTCAACAGCGTCCCATAGCCGGGCATCGGCGACTGGCCCCAATCCTTGCGCAACTCGGCGATCTCGCTTTTCCAGAAGGAGTGGATCTGGTCCGAAAGGTCGCGCAGTTGGATAGAGAAAGCGTCCTCGTTCAACCGAACGCCGGTGAGGCGCCGGCCGTCCCGAGTGGTGACGCGCACCTGGAGAAAGCCTTCGGGGACGGCGGCCTGGGGATCGACCAGCGCGGCGCGGAGATAGGAGACGCTGCGGCGGGCGCCGATGTCGGTGAGGTCGGGCCCCAACGCGCCGCCGCGGCCGTTCACCGTGTGGCAGCGGGCGCAACCGCCCTTGCCGGCGTAGAGCTGGGCGCCGCGCGCCGGATCTCCCGGAACAGCCGACGGCGCCGCGCGGCCCAAGCTCCGCACGAAGGCGGCGACCTGCTGGGCCTGGCGAGGGCTCATTCCCGAGCGGGGCATCTCGGTGCCGGCGATGCCCCGGCTGACGACGTTGACCAGCGCCGCCTCGTCGGGGGCATGGCGCAACGCCGGCCGGTTCAGGCTGGGGCCGCGTCCACCCTCGCCGCGCGGGCCGTGGCAGTCGGCGCATTGGGCGCGATAAAGCCGCTCGGCTTCCGGGGAGGAGCATCCCATTAACAGTCCGAGACTCGCGATGAGCGCCTTCATGCTTCCCGCTATGGTAGCGCAGGGCCGCCGCGCCATTTGCGGAGGTCAATCACAACACTTGAAAAAAAATTCGGGGACGCCAAGTCCACAGGAACGTAGACCTTACCCTCCCGGCAGGGCATGCCCAGCAGAGGTTTGCTTGCGACCGGCCGGTAGAATGGTATTAAAAGGGGGTTTTCACCATGGCAGAGAATCCAGCTCTGCCCGGCGCGCCGGGTGAGGCGCCGGGACAAGAGTTTCATGCGGTCGCGGACCTGTTTCCGCTGCTGCGCGGGGCGGCTTTCGAACAGCTCGTGGCCGACATCCGGAAGAACGGTTTGCGGGAGCCCATCCTGCTCGACGCCGAAGGCCGGATCATCGATGGCCGGAACCGGTATCGAGCGTGTCTGGCGGCGGGAGTCGAGCCGCGCTTCGTCGAGTGGCAGGGCGAGGGGTCGGTCACGGAGCTGGCGCTGAGCTTGAACCTGCGCCGGCGGCATCTGGACGAGTCGCAGCGGGCCCTGGTGGCGGCGCGGTTAGCCAAGCTGATGGAAAAGGAAGCGGTGAAGCGGAAGGGGCGCCGGCTGCAAAACCCTGCAGATCTGCAGGGTTCTTCATCGGGAGAGTCTCGCATGAAAGCCGCCGCCCTGGTCAACGTCTCGCCGCGACTGATCTCCTACGCCATCAAGGTGTTGCGGGAGGGCTGCAACGAGCTGATCGCGGCGGTCGAATCCGGCGCGGTCGCGGTCTCTCCGGCGGGAGTGCTGGCCGGCTTGCCGGAGGAGGAGCAGAAAAAGGTCGTCGCGGGCGGGGCGAAGGAGGCTGCCCGTAAGGTCCGGGAGCTGCGCGCCGGGAAGAGCCGTGCGGAGCGGCCCCGGGCCGCGCCCTCGCCGCATCCTTCGCTGGGGTATTTCGGGGTAATCGGCAGAGCAGCCGACAGCGATGGTGTGGTGCTCCTGTGGGTGGACGCCGGCGGGCTCGACGACACCATCGATGCGCTGAAGGCGTGGGGTTTCCGCTACGCCCCGCCGGCGTCGTAGCGCGAGGGTCTGGGCGATTCAGCCGCGGCCCGCCCTTGGCCGTCGCCCGCAGCGCGTGTTGAACCGTCTTCCGCTTACGCGAAGACAAGCGGCGACCTTGGGTTCTGGAATCGGATCGCCAAACTCCTTCGCCGTGTCGATCCAGAGACCAATAGCCTCCTGTGCGCGCTGTGACTTAACCTATAATCTTGCGGCCTTGAAACCGTAACTTTGCCGGCCTCACACAGGCAAGTCCTTTGCCTGCGAGAGGGCTGCTCGACCCGGGTGATGTGCGATAAACCATAACCTTACCGCAAGTGCAGTTTTAAGCCATCAAGTTGCCGGGAGTGCAGGATTCGGATGGCGCCCCTCTGGGGTTTGCGCGTTACCACGGCGAGGTGGCGCTCATTCGACGGCAAGGTGACTTTTTCATTCGGAATCCGGCTTTGATCCCGCTTTCGGGCCAGCTTGTCAGGGCGAGGAGGACATCACGGAAACCGGCCGACCACTGCGAAGGGCTCCGACTAACGACTCGGGCGCTCAGCCGCGGCGCGGTCTTGCGCCGTCCGCTGCAACGCCTGTAGGCTGCTGCTACCTCTCCTCAAGCCGCCATGTCATCCTATTCCGCATCTTGCCTTGGTCTGAGAAATGCGTAATGCGGCATAGCTTATTTGCTGGATTCGTGACGATCGACACTTCACCGCGGGTAATGTCGTGCAGTCTTGTATGACACCGTTGGCCCATATACGCGCGACCTTTGATGTGCTCGCACATCTCGTAGTCTTTCCCGCACACGGAGCACTCTCTTCGGCCGGCCGCACCGCCGATACTGGTGAAAACCTGGGGCGGAAACACGAAGCGTTCTATGAAAAGGAGCTTTTCAGCCAAGTTCGTAAGACCGCCAACCTCGATACCAATCTGTTGACGGACAGCGACGGCCGCCTCGCACGCCCCTTGTGCCGATATGAGACTATTCCACGCAGCCTCGGGCGAATCTCGTTTCAACTCGATCCACATCTGAAGTTCCGCGCGCACCGCCCCGAGGCTCAGCTCCATGGCGAGGATTCTATTCGCTCCCGCCTCGTCTTGCGCATTGACGCACGTGCTTTTGCAAGCGGCTAACTTCTCCAGGAACATGTCAACCACACAGCAGGCCTGCTCCTGGAGTTCAGTGGCTCGCGTCACAAACGTCAAGGTCTGGGCCTCGTCGGCTACTCGCTCAAACTCATGAACGATCGAATCTTGAGTGTCACTCATCGTGCAACTGTTTTAGGAGGGGCGCGAGATCCTTAATCCCTGACCACGGACCCTCGTAGATCATACGCCGACAGGTCTTCGTTCTGCTCTGCTCGATTACAAGAGTCAGCTTAACACCACCCTCGGAGAGCCTTCCCTTGAAAAGATCCGCTAGGTACGAGTTCAACACTCCCAACGCGACTTGGATTGCATACGGATTCTGGGTCAATAGCATGGAGCCGACAAAAACGGTCGGCGCTATCCAGTCAGACGACTTCTGGACCGCGGATGGCAGGCGTGTTTCGGCCGGCTGGAGTTGTTGAACATTTAGCCCAGCCTCAAGCAACAACTTTCGAACGGTCGTGGCCTCGGCTTCGTGGCAAAGGTCGGCGTTCGATATGGCGCTGTCGAAGTGCCGAGGCAGAATCACCAGCTCGGATCCCAGTAGAAGCCCTAAGGTGGACGCCCGCTCCCGCACATCGATGTACTCCGTCACGGTCACCCCATTTCTAAGGTCTCCAGTTCGTCAGCCTCCTGTTTAACCCGACCCGCATAAAACCGGCCCAGGTCGGCCTAAACCGGGGCCCTTACCGCCGGGTCGGGCTGATAAGCGCTTGCATTCTATAGATTTCCGTCCCATTCCTCCATTCGCCGCCGCCGTGTTAGACTCCCGGTCGGTCGGCCTAAATCCCCTCCTTGACCGACATTCGCTTCCAGGGACCGTGTGGACCCGCGGCCGGAACGTCCTAGATTAGACCTCGCTTCAACCTACAAGTCAAGGCAATCCACGACCGGGCGGCCCACCGAACATCACGGGACACGAGAACGCCCATTCGGGAAAGCGGGCTCCCCGGCCGCCCGAGCCGCTTGGCCGGTAGGCCGGCTTGTCGCAAAGTAGCCGGGACAAACCCCCGCTGGCCGTTGCCGGCAGCACTCACCGGATCGAGCAGCACGAGAAAACCTGGGCTCTCACTTCCGTCCTCTCGCCCATAAAGCACAACATTGCCAGACGGCAAAGTTATGGTTTAAGTCACACGCGCTGCTGAGCGCCGCCTCTTCCTTCCGGTCACGAATCACACGAACGTCGACCATCTGTTGAGCGTCGTCGATGGTAGACAACCCGGTAGTCCCCTGGGCGAACGCGCCACAGATCCGATGCACCCCGGAGTTTCCGAGTACCCACAGGCCTTGGCTGAACCGCGACGCACTCCAACACGGCGAGGACGCGATCGGCCGTCCCGAGGCAGACCTTCCAGTCCCTTTCTGGCCGAGCGAGTAAAGCTGACCTGGTACTTGGCCACGCACCCGCCGACCCCGCCGTTTGGCAAGTCTGGCCTTCACACTCTCGAACGACTCGCGGGCCCCCCTTTGAGCTCGCTTTCGGGCCAACTTGTCAGGGCGAGGAGGATATCACGGAAACCGGCTGTCCACTGCGAAGGGCTCCGACCAACGACTCAGGCGCATCAGCCGCGCGCCCGCTTTTGGCGCGTCGGCTGCATGCGCTCGTTGTTAGGCGAACTCGTTTCTTTGAGGAAGCGCCCTGTCGACCGACGACTCTCGCGGACCAGCCCAACGATCTCCTCGCGAGAGAGATCCGTGTTCACGCCCGGCACATCCAGCGGGGAGCCGACACTTGCCGTGGGGCGTACGACAAAAATCTGCCCATCCCGCCGGCGGATCTCCACCTCTCCCTCCCGTCTGGCGCGATTGAGCAGTTCCGCAAGCTGCTGCCGCGCCTCCGAGTAACTATACACTTTCATTTGTCTACCTCCGCTAGCTTGAGGCCCAAGTGGTGGGCGGCGCGCGCCACCCCGCCGTCCAGCGTGAGCAGGGGAAGGCGCTCCGCTCGTGCCGTCTCGAGTACGTAGGCGTCATAAGCGTACAGTCCCAACTCTACGGCGATTTCCAGGGCGTTCCGCACGTCGATCTCCGCCAGGCGAACGCGCACCGTCTGGTAGCCTGCCCACGCTTTGAACACTGCCTCGACTGACAACCGCCTTCGACGGAAACCGGCGATCAGCGCGTTGCCTACTTCGGAGGGCAGAGACGGGGCGCCCACCAGGCCACATCCCTTAGTAGCGCTGATCAGCGCGGACCGTGATGGTTCGTCCAGCAACACCGCCAGCACGGCTGACGTGTCGATGACCAAGTCAGTCACCATATTGTACAATTGTACGCTCTTGCGAGGAATCCATCAAGGGACGGCTTCCCCAGCCGTCGTAGCCGAGTGACTAACGCCTCGTTGTTAGACCTCGCTTCAACCTGCAAGTCAAGGCAATCCGCGACCGGGCGGCCCACCGAACACCACGGGCACGAGAACGCCCATTCGGAAAAGCTGGCTCCCCGGCCGCCCGAGCCGCTTGGCTGGTAGGTCGGCTTGTCGCAAAGTAGCCGGGACAAACCCCCGCTGGCCGTTGCCGGCAGCACTCACCGGATCGAGCAGCACGAGAAAACCTGGGCTCTCACTTCCGTCCTCTCGCCCATAAAGCACACTATTGCCAAACGGCAGAGGTATGGTTTAAGTCACACGCGCTGCTGAGCGCCGCCTCTTCCTTTCGGTGACGAATCACACGAACGTCGATCATCCGTTGAGTGTCGTCGATGGCGTAGACAACCCGGTAGTCCCCTGCGCGAACGCGCCACAGATCCGCTGCACCCCGGAGTTTCCGAGCACTCACAGGCCTTGGCTGAACCGCGACGCACTCCAACACGGCGAGGACGCGATCGGCCGTCACCCGAGTCGCCAAAGCCAGTACCGACATTTGGAGGTCAGCACGTGGGGCCAACCGCTGAGGGCGCCCACCCCCTTCATTCCATCAGCATGCCGCCATTGACCTCGATCGATTCCCCGACGATGTGCGAAGCGGCGTCAGAAGCCAAAAACGCAATCACCCCAGCGACCTCCTCGACCGTCCCCGCGCGCCCCTGCGGAATCATCGAAACCATCGCTTTCATTCTCTCCGCAGTGCTAAACGTTTCGTGAAACGGGGTGAGAATCACCCCGGGGTTCACCGCGTTGACGCGGATGCCGTAGCCGATCAGTTCCTTAGCCAATGCCTTGGTAAAGCAGGTGAGCGCCGCCTTGGCCGTGGCGTAGGGCATCGCCCCGGGGCCGCCGCCGTTGCGCGCAGCGATCGAGCTGACGTTCACGATCACCCCCGAGCGGCGGGCGATCATCTGCGGCGCCACCCCCTTGGTCACCCAGAAGGCGGAGTTGAGGTTCACGTCCATGACCTGCTGCCAGAGCTCGTCGGTGACCTCCAGAAACGGCTTGCGAGCCACCAGCGATCCGGCGTTGTTCACCAGCACATCGACGCGCTTCAGGCGCTGGAGCACCTCCCTCACCAGGGCATGAGCGCTTTCGACCAGCGACAAGTCGGCCTGGAACAGCGACCCCTTGCCGCCCGCCTTCTCGATGGCCTCGGCAGTGCGCCGGGCGCCGTCCTCGTTCGAGTTGTAGTGCAGCGCCACGCGGTAACCGAGCCGCGCAAAGGTGAGGGCGGTCGCCGCTCCGATGCCGCTCGAGGCGCCGGTGAGGAGGCAGACGGGGAGGTCGTTTGGCATAGACTTCGAATTGTAGTACAAAGAAGAATTCAGGAGTCAGGGTCAGGAGAGAGCATGAGCGACGTGAAGACCTATCCGAATTACATCAACGGTGAATGGGTGACGGGCGAGAAGACATTTGAAAATCGGAATCCGGCGAACACGGACGAGCTGGTGGGACTGTTTGCGCGGGGGACGGCGCAGGACATCGCCAACGCCGCCGAAGCGGCGCGATGCGCCTACCCGGCGTGGAGCGGCATGACCGGACCGGCCCGCGGCAACTACCTGTTCAAGGCCGCCGAGATTCTCGATTCCCGCTTCGAGCAGCTCGGCCTCGAGATGACCCGCGAGGAGGGCAAGACGCTGCCCGAGGCCAAGGGCGAGGTGCGGCGCGCCATCAACATCTTCAAATACTTCGCCGGCGAAGGCTCGCGCATGCCGGGCCACCTGGTGCCCTCGGAACGCGACCGGGTGTTCATGTTCGCCATCCGCAAAGCCCTGGGAGTGGTCGGCCTGGTGACGCCGTGGAACTTCCCAAGCGCGATTCCGGCCTGGAAACTCGCGCCAGCGCTGATCGCCGGCAACACTGTGGTGTTGAAGCCGGCCTCCGCTGCGCCGCTGAGCGCCTGGCGGCTGGTCGAGGCCCTGGCCGAAGCCGGCGTGCCGAAGGGCGTGGTCAACTTCGTGGCCGGGCCGGGGGGCGAGTTGGGCGAAGCGCTGGTGGACGCGCCGCCGCTCAAGGCGGTTTCTTTCACCGGCTCCTGCGGCATCGGCAACTGGCTGCACGAGCGGGCTTCGCGCCGCCGGTTGCGCATCCAGCTCGAGATGGGCGGCAAGAACCCGACCATCGTGCTGGCCGATGCCGATTTCAAAGCGGCGGTTGAGAACACGGCGAACGCTGCGTTTTTCTCCACGGGCCAGAAATGCACGGCCACCAGCCGCGCCATCGTCGAGGACTCCATCTACGACCGCTTCGTCGAGGCCCTGGTCGAGCGCACCGCGAAGCTGAAGGTCGGCGATGGCCGCGAGCCCGGCGTGGACATCGGCCCGGCCATCGACCAGGCCCAGCTCGATACCGACTTGAAATACATTGAGATCGGTAAGAAAGAAGGGGCCGCGCTCAAGATCGGCGGCCGCCGCCTCAGCGAGGGCGCGTTCGCCAAAGGGTACTTCGTCGAGCCGACCATCTTCAGCGACGTCGAGGAGGGCATGACCATCGCCCAGGAGGAGATCTTCGGACCGGTGCTGGCGGTGATGCGGGCGCGCGACTTCGACCACGCCATCAAAATCGCCAACCACGTCGCCTTCGGTCTCTCCGCTTCCATCCAGACCCAGAACGTCTCCCGCATCTTCGACTACGTGCACAAGATCGAGGCCGGGTTGCTGACGGTCAACCTGCCGAGCGCCGGCGTGGAGTACCAGCTCCCCTTCGGCGGCACCAAGGACTCCAGCTTCGGCCCCAAGGAGCAAGGCCCCGCGGCGCTCGATTTCTACACGGATTACAAGACCGTGTACTTGAAGTACTGAAGGCTGACCGCCGCCGATAGCTACCGATGAAACTAGCCCAAATTCGCGACTCCACCGCGGCGATCCTGGAAAACGGCCTATATCGCCCGATTGCCGGCCACACCATGGCCACGCTCATCATCCAGGCTGAGCACTCCTCCCGCACCCTGGCCGACCTCGCCGCCGAGCTGGCCTCCCCGCAGACCGAGATGGCCGCAACGCCGATGATCCCGGTGACCCCGCCCGAAGTCTGGGCATGCGGCTGCACCTACGCCCCGAGTGCCGAGTTCCGAGACACCGAGCTCGGCGCCCGCGAGGGAATGTATCACTACGTCTATCGCGCCCCCCGGCCGGAGATTTTTTTCAAGGGCACCGCCCGCGTCTGCGTCGGCCCCGGCGAACCGATCGGCATCCGCAGCGACTCGAAGTTCACCGCCCCCGAGCCCGAGCTGGCCATCATCCTCAACAGCAAGGGCGAGATCCAAGGTTACACGCTGGCCAACGACGTCTCGGCCTGGGACATCGAGCGCGAAAACGCCCTCTACCTGCCGCAGTCGAAGGTTTACGCGGGCTGCTGCGCGCTCGGCCCGGTGCTGGTCACTCCGGACGAGATCCCCGACCCTTATAGCCTGAACATGACCTGCACGATCACCCGCGGCGGCCGGGTCCTGTTTTCGGGCTCGGTTTCTACCTCGAAGCTCTACCGCAAGTTCGAGACCCTGGTCGAGTACCTGCGGCGCGCCAACCCCGTGCCGGCGGCCACGGTGGTGCTCACGGGCACCGGTATCATCGTTACCGAGGGCGCCGCGCTCCAGCCGGGCGACGTGGTGACCATCGACGTGCCGGAGATTGGCACGCTCTCCAACCCGGCGCAGCTCGTGGGCTAACAGTCGCCTGGCAGAAACAGTGGACTGGCTGGATCGCAGACGAGAAGTGCGCCACGACCGGCAAGTACGTCGGCGCGAAGGTCACCCTGGCAGGTGCAATGACCCAAGCTCCCCTCAAAACAGATAGCTCCGCACCTGTTCACTCACACGCTTGCGATCGGAGGCTGAAAGATCGCCGATCCGTCTGAGGATGAGCCGGTTGTCTAGTGTGAAGATCTTCAGGCGAACGGTACAGGGCAGATGCAGTCCGGCTGCCTCGTGATCGGCCAGCCCGGTGTCTCCAGGCCAAGGACGGTCAGTCGCCGTGGTGATCATGGCCAGCACAGAATGCCCGCCTCGGTTGAATGCCTTGCTACTGAGAACCAGCGCCGGGCGCCGCTTGGTCCCCTGTCGCTCGGTAAACGGGAACGGAACTACAATGACCTGCCATCGTTCACAAATCACGGAACGCTTCTTCGTCTTGCGGCGTGCTCCACTCGTCCAAGGTCTGGGATAGGGCGGCGTGAAACGCGACATCAAACGGTTCCACCCGTTTGAGGATGACCACGCCATCCTCGACCTCGTATCGGATGGTATCGCCGGGCTTAGCTCCGATCTGGTCCCGAACTTCTTTCGGCAAAGTAACTTGTCCCTTGCTGGACAACCGGCTAAAAAGCGCGCCTGCCATTTTTCTTTACCCTTTACAGTAAAGAATACAAGAAGACCGGCAGCTTGTCAAGCCTGCCTATGACTTAACTTGAGGCAGCTCCTTCGAGTTACAATAGGCGACAATGCACTCAACATTCCGGTCCTGGAGGCCTTTATGATGCGACTGCCGGCCGGGCTTTTCGTGGCGCTTGCACTCATCGGAGTTCGCGCCCAGGGCCAGGACCTGATCGCCGCGAGGGTCGAATTGCGTCAGGGTGTGGAAGCCTTTAAGAACGCCGAGTATCCCAGGGCGGTGGAGTATTTTCAGGCCGCCGTGCGACTCGATCCGAAGTTCCTGAATGCCCGCTTA
Organism: Acidobacteriota bacterium; assembly: GCA_016201195.1. Taxonomy (GTDB): domain Bacteria; phylum Acidobacteriota; class Terriglobia; order Bryobacterales; family JACQDG01; genus JACQDI01. The sequence goes on from JACQDI010000073.1 coordinate 12,922, forward strand.
TACCTGGCCTCCGCGTATATGAGCCAGTACGTTCCGGGCAGCAATGCCCCCGACAACGTCGCCATGGCGGAGGCTGCCCTCGATGGGTTCCGGAAAGCCCTGGAGTTGGAGCCGAAGAACGAACTCGCCACAGAATCGATGGCGTCGCTGTTTTTCAAGCAGAAAAAACTCGACGAGTCGAAGGAGTGGTACGAAAAGCTGATTGCCATCAAGCCCCGGAAAAAGGAACCCTATTACAGCCTGGGCGTAATCGCCTGGACCAAGACCTATCAGCCGCTCCGCGAAGCAAGATCCCGAATGGGCATGCGGCCGGAAGACCCTGGCCCTCTCAAGGACGAGAAAATCCGAGCGGAGCTCGGTGTCAGCAACCTGCCGGTTATCGAGGCCGGGATCGCGAATCTGCAGAAGGCGCTGGAGATCGATCCCGACTACGACGACGCCATGGCTTACCTGAGCCTGTCCTATCGCGCCAGGGCCGACCTGGAGGACTCGCCGGACGCCTCCGTGAACGACGTCAAATTGGCCGATGAGTGGCTCCGGAAGACCCTGGAGACCAAGAGAAGGAAAACGCAGCGCGCGCCCAACCGGCCGTAGTAGTCCGTGGCGCTGGCAGCCGGCTTTGTCCCGAACCGGTTCGAGCCCTCCTATTCTGTGGCTTGCTTCGCTACGACTTCACCAGCAACGCCGCTTGGCTCTGGATCTTTCGCGCCGCCTCTGCGATCTGGTCCATGTCGTCGCGGGTTGCGAGGAGCATGGTCTGGGTGAGCCAGACGCCCTCCTCACACAGTTTGTCGTTGGCCGGGCAGTGGTTGCGCTCCATGTACTCGGCGAGCTGCTTGGCCGGGTAGACCGTTTTGTACGCCCGCGAGTCCAGGGTGTTCTTCAGGAACGGCTCCTTGTTGAGGGGCGAGTAGCCGCCGGAGCAGGGAATGCCCTCGGCCTTCATCGCCTGTAGGAAGCGGGAGCGCGGGAGACCCGCGAAGCGCGTCTTGTCGTAGCGAAACATGTAGAGGTGATAGGCGTTGCGCGTGCAGCCCTCGTACATGCGCGCCGGCGCCAGGCCGGGGATCTCGCGCAGCATTCCGCTCAGGTAGGCCGCGTTCTGCTCCCTCACGCGGGACTGGGCCTCGAGCCGGGTCAACTGCTCCAGCAGCAGCGCCGCCTGGAACTCGGTCATGCGCAGGTTGCAGCCGTTGCGCACGTAGGAAAACGACGATTTTGGCGTGCCCCGGCCGTTGTTGTGGAAGCTCTCGCAGCGCTCGACGAGCTCCTGGCTGTTGGTGAGGATGGCCCCGCCTTCCCCGGAGTTGAGGTTCTTGGAGGCCTGGAAGCTGAAGCAGCCCAGGTCGCCCAGAGTGCTCAGCTTGCGATGCCGCCACTCGCCGAGGTGGGCCTGGCAGGCGTCTTCCAGCACGGGCAGCTTGTGCTTTTGGGCCACGGCGAGGATGGTGTCCAGGTCCGCCGCCGAACCGCCGATGTGGGCGGGCAGGATGCAGGCTGTGCGCGGGGTGATCGCCGCCTCGACCTTGCGGGCGTCCATCTGGAACGTTTCCGGGTCGGTGTCGACAAATACCGGCAGGGCGTGTTGCAGCAGCACCACGTTGATGGTGGCCACGAAGGTATAGGGCGGCACGAGCACCTCATCGCCAGGGCCGATGCCCAGGGCATTGAGGGAGGTGAACAGGGCGCTTGTCCCGTTGGCGGTGGCCAGGCAGTATTTCGCCCCCAGCATCTCGGACCACGCTTTCTCGAACTGCCGGGCGTAAGTTCCGCCGTAGCGGTTCCAGCGCCCTTTGCGCAGCACCTCCATCCACGTCTTCTCGTCGTTCTCGCGGATGAGCGGCCAGGAAGGAAACGGCGCGGTGCGCACCGGCTTGCCGCCGAGGACGGCCAGCTTCTCGCCGGAAGTGGGCCGGGCGGCAAAAGCCAGAGAACGGCCAGCTTCTCGCCGGAAGTGGGCCGGGCGGCAAAAGCCAGACCCGTGGCCCCCGCGGCGCCAATGAATTTTCGTCGTGTCACGTGTTTGTTCATAGCTTCATTATCCCCCTATTGCACGGCGATGGTCACCGTGTTGGAGTTAAATCCGCCGATCGAGAGCGACACTGGCACAGCGCCGCCCGGCGGCACGATGTCGGGCGCCTGGACGTTGACCTGGTAGAGGCCGACAAAGCCGGCGGCCAAACCGGAATATATCACCGTGGCGGAAACTCCGCCGATGGTCACCACCGGAGTCGTGTTGGTGGTGGCCAGCGGGCTGGCCGGAGCGGGCGCGCCGCTCGCCGGCTGGTTGGCCACCGGCCCCAGGCCGATGGCGTAGATCTCCAGAAACTCCCCGCGGCGGACCGGGCGCGAGCCGGGCAGCGTACCGGCTGGCGCGGCCACCGACGTCGTGCCGGAAATCAGGATTGCCCCCTGCCCGCTGCCCTGCTGGTTGACGGCGAACAGGGCCGGACCGAACAGAGCCAGGCTCACGGTTTGCGGAGCGCTGGTGACGGCGGTGGACTCTACGGTCAGCGCAGCCTGAGTCCGGCCTTGCAGCTCCCACGGCGCCAGGAAATTGATCTGGGTCGGCGACACAAAGAACAATGGCACGGCGAGACCATCCAGGCGCAGCGTCACGCCGGCCAAGTTGAGCGGCAGCGGGGTCGTGGTCGCTTGAGCGGTCGACGCAGCGAGGTTCGTGCCAAACAACGCCGCGATCGTGCCGGCGGCCAGCGGCTGCGTGCTGAAGCTGGCTGCGTTCACCGTCCCGCCGAGGGAAATGACGGGGCCGGCGATGCTAAACGCGAGCGCTCCCGAGCTGCCGCCGCCGGGCGCGGGGTTCAACACGGTCACCTGGGCTGCGCCGGGCGCGGCGATATCCGACGCCGGGATGAAGGCCCGCAACTGCGTGCTGCTCACAAAGGTCGTCAAGCGGGCGTCCCCGTTCCACCGCACCACCGATGTGGATACGAAGCTCGACCCGTTGACGGTCAGCACGAAGCCCGCCCCGCCGGCCGTGGCGCTCGCCGGTGAAAGCGATGCGACCACAGCCACCGGGTTCTGAACCGTGAAGAGCAGACAGTTGGACACGCCGCCGCCGGGGCCAGGAGTGAACACTGTGATCGGAAACGCGCCTCCCGTGGCCAGGTCGGAGGCGAGAATCGCGACCTGCAGCCGGCCGTTGTTGAGGAACGTGGTCGGCCGGTCGCTGCCGTTCCAGCGCGCTACCGATACGGCCAGAAGCCCGCTGCCGAAGATGGTCAGCGTAAAACCTGGTGCGCCGGCCGGGACGCTGGCGGGCAAAATGGCGTTGACCACAGGAATCGGGTTGCCGCCGCTCGTAATGGTAAAGGGCAACGCGTTCGACAGGCCGCCTAAGGGGCTGAAGACCGTCACCTGGGCCGCGCCGGCGAAGGCGATGTCCGAGCTGGGGATGAGGGCGACCAGCACGCTGTCGCTCACGAAGCTGGTCGCGCGGTCGAGGCCGTTCCATCGCACGACCGATCCCGGCGTGAAGTTGGCGCCGCTCACGGCAAGGCTGAAACCCGGACTGCCGGCGGCGGCGCTGGAGGGAGAGAGAGCGCTGATCACGAGTGTGAAGGGGCCGCCGTCAGTGATGCGGACGACGAACGCGTCGCTCGCCCCGCCCGGCAGCGTTTGAAAGGCGCCGGCGGTTACCGGGAAGTTCGAGGAAAACGTCTCGCCAGTCAGGTAGGCTGCGCCGGAGGGATCAATCGCCAGGGCGAGCGCCCGGTCGGAGGCGGTGCCGCCGAAGTAGGTCGAGTAAACGAGCGAGCCGGCCGCATTCAGCTTGGTCAGGAAGGCGTCGGCGCATAACGAGCCTCCGACCACGGCGCACGAGGTTTGCAGCGGGTTGAAGGTGAGGAAATTGGTCGAGGATGTCGAGCCGGCCACATAGGCGTTGCCGCCCGTGTCCACGCCGATGCCGTAGGCGAAATCGTCGCCGTCGCCGCCCAGATACGTACTATAAATGGGTGTACCGCCGGGGTTGAACTTGGTGACGAACGCATCCTGGGGGCCGCCGCGCAGCGCCGGCTGGAAAGCGCCGGGCCTGACGGGGAGGTTTTGGGAGTTGGTGACTCCGGCCACGTAGGCGTTCCCGGCGGCGTCCACGGCAATGGCCCGGCCGATGTCCAGTCCCGAGCCGCCGAAGTAGGTCGAATAAACGAGGGTGCTGCCGGCGGGGTTCAACTTGGTCACGAAGGCGTCGGTACACGGGTTGCCGAACGGCGTTTGGCTCGCGGCGCACGCCGGCTGCGCAGGGTTGGCCACCGGGAAGTTGGTGGAAAAGGTTGTACCGGTCACGTAGGCGTTTCCGGCGGAGTCGACGGCGATGCCGAACGCCTGGTCGATGTCGGCCCCGCCCAGGTAGGTTCCATAGGTAAGGGCCGAGCCGGAAGGGTTCAGCTTGGCCACATAAGCGTCGGTGCTGCCGCCCAGAAAATTGCGAAACGCCCCGGCCGAGACGGGGAAGTTGGCCGACGCAGTGGCGCCGGTGACGTAGGCGCTGCCGGTGGAGTCGATGGCGATCGAGGTCGCCGAGTCGTCGCCGCTCCCGCCGAGGTAGGTCGAGTACACCAGCGTTGCGCCGTTGGGGTCCAGCCTGGCGACAAAGGCGTCGGCGCCTCCAGCGGGAGTGCTTCGCAGAGACCCGGCGGTGGTGGGAAAGTTCGGCGATGCGGTGGTTCCCGTGACGTAGGCGCTGCCGAAGGCATCGACGGCAATCGAGGCGCCGGTGTCGTCGCCGCTGCCTCCGAGATAGGTCGAGTAGCCGACGCCGGCGCCCGAGTTGCTCAGCTTGGTCACGAATACGTCTTTGGCCCCGCCCGGCGCGGGCTGCGGGCCGGTGGAGGTGACGAAGTTGAGCGACGTGGTGGTGCCCACTACATAGATGCTCCCCGAGCTGTCCACGGCGATGCCCGTCCCGATATCGTCGCCGCTGCCGCCCAGATAACTGGCGAAGCGCAGGATCGGGTCGAGGATGAGCGGGCGCGAGCGGTCGTAGACGCCCACGGCGAAGCCCACCTGCCGCCGGCCTCTCAGCACATAGCGCCCGGAAACCGACTGCCGGACCCCAGCGATCTCTTGGTAAACCGCAGGCCGGCGCTGGCGAAGCTCGCCGCGCGCCGTCTCCAGCACCAGGTCGCCCGCCACGTCGAGCCGCAGCCGGCGCACGCCGTCGAAAGCCAGGCGAATGACGCCGGGATCGGCGCCGGGCGCGATGACCAGGTCGTATTCCAGCTCGCGGTCCTGCCCGTAATACACAAGGTCCACGCCGGGGTAAACACCCTCGTAGCGGACCCGCGCGTAGTTGGGGATGTGGGTTCGCCAGCGCTTCGGGTTGTTGCCGAGGAAGTAATGACTCTGCCTGGGAAGCGGATCGAGGCCGGTCATTGGCGGCGCAGGGTTTGCGCCCACCAGCCTCATGCGAACCACGGCGTCCCCGGCGGCCAAAACCGTCTCGCCCGGGGCGAGCAACAGCGTGTAGCCCGGCCCACGCGCCAGGAACCGCGCCTGATCGCCGGCTTGTCCCCGGTTGGCTTCGAAGCCCAACGGCAACCGCATCTGCGCCGAGGCGCCTGCCACCAGGACGACAACGACCAGCCAGGGTGGGGTGCGCATGCTTGACAATTATTCTACGCTATTGGTATGCCCCACGACAAAATCGACCGGCGCAGTTTTCTGGGCGCCGCCTTGGCGCCCACGATAGTCCCCACCATTCTGCCTGCCGCGCCCGCTTCCGTCCCGGCAGGCTACAAGTCGCCGGCGGGCAACGACATTCCGTTTCGGCGCACCGAACTGTTTACGACCGGCGCGGTGCGGACCTTTGCCGGCGCACAACTGAACCAGATCGC
>JACQDI010000326.1 GCA_016201195.1 Acidobacteriota bacterium
CCGACATCTTCATCTATCCCGGCTTCCGATTCCGCATCACCGCGGCCCTGTTGACCAATTTTCATCTTCCGCGCTCCACCCTGCTCATGCTGGTCTGCGCGTTTGGCGGGCGAGAACTGGTCCTGCGCGCCTACCAGCACGCCGTTGAGCAGCGCTATCGCTTCTACTCGTATGGCGATTGCATGCTGATCACGTGATCCGCGCGACCGCAGCCGTGGTGAGTGAGTCGCAGCCCTACCGGCGCGCAGAGATGCCGTCGGCCGCGTCCATCTTCGGCTTCAGCTCATTCAAATGCGCCTTGGCGAAAGCGATGTTCTCCGGCGAGGCGACGATCTGCTTGGGGATGGCAGCGCCGGCTGGCGCGCTGGCAGCCATCAGAGCCATTCGCAAGGCGATCACGCCAACCGCGTACTCCCGCGCCGTCAGCCCGTTCTGCTTGAGAATGGCCCCCATCTTTGAGTCCCCCTCCATTTCCTTGATCCGCTCCTGGAAGGATTGTTTCATCGCGCGGGCCATTCGCGCCTGCAAATCCGGCAGCGAGAGCGCGTATTGCGTGACCGCGGGCAGCGCCGCCAGGATCTTGTTGGCGGCGGGCATTGACAGTTTGTAGCTGAGGACTTCCTTTTCCTCCTCCGTCGACATGGCCGCCCACAGGCAAACCACGGCGCCGAGGAGCAGCAGGAAGCAAATGGGACGGAGCAGGGTTCGCATAGGGACAGTCTAAGAAAGAATCGGCCCCAGAGCAAGTCGCCGGCGTCGGCTTACTGGTATCTAGCAAGTAGTTTGGCGTGGTTTGTTTCGTGGACGAGCCATGAGTGCGGCAGCCGGATTGTGGGCGAAGAAACAGAACGGCTTCAGCCCTTTACAAAGATTTAACGCGGCAAGAGCAACCTTTGGCTGCCGGCCCGGTTTCAACCAAAAGGAGGGGAAGAGCAACCGGAAACACCGCCTCTTAAGAATCATATCCATCGCTGCGGTCGCGGGGCGGTGCCGTGTGGGCTCAGGGCCCGGGATTTCGCTGGTCGGGCGGCAGCTTCGGGTGCTTTCATGAAACGTCGACGGCACGAGCTTTTCGGCGCCGCTCGTGGCCGGCGCTGCGGCGTTGTTGAAAGGCGCGCGCACCGGCCTCTCGGTTGCCCAGTACCGATCGCTGTTGATCAACTCGGCCGCCCCTGTTGCGTTCGCTGGCGGGCAACCCAGCGCGAGTGCAGCAGGCCGGGGCCGGTCTGCTGGACGTGAGCGCAGGGTCATCTTTCGTGTGACCGATCTTTCCGGTATTCCTGTGACCAATACGGCGCCCAACATCTCGGTGGTTTCCGGAGGCGGAGAGCCCTTGGATGTTTCTTCCGTCGACGACCCCATCCCCGGCGCATATAGTTTGACAGTTCGCCTGGGCGTTCAGGCGGGATCGAATGTCTTCCGGATCCAGGCCGGCGAGCTGAGTAAGGAAGTTACAATCACCGGCCGCTGAACGGCAAAAGATCTCATGACGAACATGGCTCACTCTCTATGGACTCTCGGCAGACATCGCTCGCATGGGACAGGAGCACGCCCAATCCGGCCTGAAAACGACCACCTCCCTGGTCCGCAAAGGAAAGCCCCCCATACGCCCGGAGGCCCTCGAGTTTCTTCCGGACGGAGAGTCCATGAATGTAGTACTAAGTACATAACAGCTTACAATCGTGTGGGACTTGACATCCCGTATGATTTCCTTTGGGCGCAGCCATACCCCATCAACAAGCCGCCAGGCTTCAGAATCGACTCAGACTCACCAGCAGAGTGCCGCGCGTGACTTTCATCCCCGCCTCCTCAAAACTGAAACTTCAACGCGAATTGAATGATGCGGGCGTCCGCAGCCGACGTGATGACGCCGTAGTTTGTAGTTCCGACCGTGGTTCCCGGGTTTCCAAAATTGACGCGGTTGAAGAGGTTGAAGAACTCGGAGCGAATTTGCAACCTGGCCTTCTCGCGCAGACTAATGATCCGGAAAATAGAGAACTGCACATTGGCCGCGCCTGGGCCGGTCAGGATGTTTTTGCCGCTGTTGCCCATGGTGCCCTGGCGGGGCTGGACGAAGGCCGCCGTGTTGAACCACTGCACGCGGCTTTGAGTGAAGCCGCTCCGTGGATCGCCCACCTGCTGGGCCCTTTCGTCGCTGCCCTCACCCAGGCCCGCGAGCCCGCAGTTGCAAACGTCGCCCAATGCGTAGGCGGTGAACGGGAATCCGCCGTGCATGCTGATGATGGAGTTGGCCCTCCAGTCACCTAAGATCCTGCTCAGAGGTCCACTCGTCAAATACGGCCTGCCGGGCCCGACCGGCAGGTCCCAGGTGACGGCGGTAACGGCGTAGTGTCTGATGTCGTTGATGCTCCTCCCCTTGTCGATCTCCGGGTTCAAGAAGTTCACCGCGGCCTCGTTGATATCGGAGATCATGGACAGGTCCTTCGAGAACGTATAGTGCGCCAGCAGCGACAAGCCGTGCGAGAGCCGCCGCTCCAGCTTGACAAAGCCGGCATTATAGCTGGAGTTGCCGACGTTCATGGTGGTTCGCATCTCGGCGCCCCAGAGCGGGAAGGGCTGCCGGCTGACCAGTGACGTGGGTCGTGACGGGTCGGCGTCCAGCGGCGCCTGGTTCCCCTGGGCGTAGAGCACCATGTGGGTCCCTTTCGATCCTATATAACCAAACTCCAAGAGAGTGTTGGCAGTGAGCGACTGCTGGATCGTCAAGTTCCACTGCTGAACATAGGGGAGAGGAGAGTAGCCGATATTGGTATAGATCTGGGGCCGCGCAGTCGGGGAGCCTCTTGCGGGGAACAGCTCCGAGACCCGGATCGCGTCGGGCCCGTTAGCATTTGCGTCCTGGTTGGCCGAGACGCTCACCACCGTCGAGACCGGCGGATTGCGCTCGAGCTGCCGCTGGGTTTGGCCGTCCACCATGGTGTAGAAAATACCGTACCCCGCCCGGATGGCGGTGCGATTACTGTCGAACGGCCGGAAGGCCAGCCCTACGCGTGGACCCCAGTTATTCGTATCGGCGGCAAACAGCCCGCGGGAGATCGCCGGGCCATCGATGATATTAAACGGCGGTATAAAGGCCTTGCTGCTTCCGGCCAGCAGCAGCCGGCATCCCGGATAGCTTCTGTCAAAATAGCTCTGGCGGTTTTGCACCTCGGTGAAACGGGTGTCCAGCTCATAGCGAAGGCCCAGGTTCAGGGTCAGCCGCGAACTGATCTTCCAGTCGTCCTGGAGGAAGAAGTAGTACCCGAAATTGTTGAAGTTACCGGCCAGCGGGGTCGGGGATCCGTTGGCCGTCAAAGGTAATCCGAGCAGCATATCGGCGAGCGAAACCCCAGTCCTGCCCCGATTCTGCGGATCGGCTGTCAGGGCGCCGGTGAAACTGACCGAGCCCCGCGCGTTGCGGTAGCCTCTGTCGTTATAGTTGGTTTTCCGCAGGTCGGCGCCGAATTTCAAATTGTGGCCGCCCCGGATCAGGGTCATGTGGTCGATGATCTGGTAGAGATTCGTCAGTTGGCCGTTCGGATCGGCAACTAACCCGTAGCCGCTGAAGTTGGTCAGGCTGATGTTGGGGATCCCATAGGCGATCGGCTCGTTCAGCAGGTTCTTGAAGCCGAAGATCGGAGCATAGTTGGTGCCGTAGGCGCCGTCCTGGAGGATGTAGTAGATGGGGCGGTTATAACCCAGGCGCAGCTCGTTGAGCGTGTTAGGGCTGAAGCTGTGGGTCAGGCTCAGGACCGCGTTTTGAGTCCGTGCGGTGCGGTTCTCGCCGCCGTTCTGGATGGCGCTATGGCTGGTCCGCAGGCCGTCGAAGAAGTAGTAACGGAACGCCAGGGATGTCTTGTCGCTGAGGATGTGGTCCACCCGGCTGACGAGCTGGTTGTTGTCGCTGCTGTCTCCCAACGTGGTGAAGAAATTGTTTCCGACGGCGGCCGTCGAGGTGGGCAGCGGATATAAGCCTAGTGCTTGCTGAGCGAAGGCGGTAATGCGGCTGGCCGCTATCATGTTGTTGACGAACGGGTCGCGGACGACGCCAGCCCCGGTCGGATTGGGCCGCGTCGTGGAAGGATCGAAGATGGGCTGATTGCCGCGATATCCCAGGTTGCTGAAATCGCCGTCGCGCTGTTGCGGCGTTGGGACGCTGAGCTGCGCCGTGCGGCTGGTGCGGATTCGAGTGCCCTCGTAACTCACGAAGAAGAACGTGCGGTCGCGTCCGTTATAGAGGCGCGGCACCCGGACCGGCCCGCCCAGCGTTCCGCCGAAGAGGTTGTAACGGAGCGGGGCTTTGCGCAATCCGGCAAAGTTGTCGAAGAAATTGGCCGCATCGAGAGCCTCGTTACGCAGGAAGTTGTGCAGAGAGCCGTGCAACTGGTTCGTGCCCGCACGCGTGCTGGCGTTGACCTGCACGGAAAAATGCCCGAACTCGGCGGAGTAGGAGTTGGTCTGGACCTTGAACTCCTGGATGGAGTCCATCGACGGGTACATCGAGGGCGTCATGTAAATCGGGTCCATGGCGTCCACGCCGTCCACTAGATAGCCATTGTTGTTATCGCGCCCGCCGGCGGCGGAGAAAGCAGGCACGGACACCCCTCCGGGCATGGGCCGGACGGATGCGATGTACGAACTCGGATTCGTGGGAACCGTGGCCGGGCTGAGCAATGCCAGCTCGAACACTGCCCGGCCTTTCAGGGGCAGGTCGGAAATAAAGTTGCGCTGGACCACCTGGCCGACCGAACTGGTCTCGGACTCCACCAGCGGAGCTATTGCGGTCACCTCCACGGTTTCGGCCACCGTGCCAACCTGCAGCACCACATCGACGCGGGCGGTCTGGTTCACCAAAAGCTCGAATTCACCAACCACTGTTCGCCGGAAGCCTTCGTGTTCGGTCACCAGTCGATAGAAACCCGGCGCCAGGTTGGGGATGATATAGTTCCCTTGCTCGTTGCCCACCACCGTGCGCATGACGTTGGTGCCCTTGTTGGTGAGTGAGATCCTGACCTGGGGCACAGCGGCATTCGATGCGTCAAACACGGTTCCGACCAGCGTAGCCGTTACCGATTGCGCTCGAGCCCCATTTCCCAGGGTGAGATACGCCAGCACCCCGGCGACGAAAACAGCAACACGAATCCTC
>JACQDI010000355.1 GCA_016201195.1 Acidobacteriota bacterium
GCCCGCGCGATTCTGAAAAACGCGCCCATCCTGATCCTGGACGAGGCCACCTCGCACCTGGACACGGAATCGGAGCTGCTGGTGCAGCGGGCGCTGGCCAACCTGATCGAAGGCCGCACAGTGATCGTCATCGCTCACCGGCTCTCGACCATCCGGCGCGCCGATAAGATTGTCGTAATCGAAGGCGGCCGCGTCGCCGAATCGGGCCGCCACGAGGCGCTGCTCGCAAACAGCGGCCCGTATCGCCGTTTGCACGAGATGCAGTTTCAAAATTAGCAGAGCTATAGAGGAAGTCCATGCCTCGCAGCATGACCGGATTCGCGCGCGTTCAGACCGAGACGCCCGAGTTCTCCCTCACGCTTCGCGTCAAGAGCGTCAACCACCGCTTTCTCGATCTGCAGATGCGGCTGCCGGCTGAGCTCGACGGCTACGAAACGGCCGCCCGCCAGGCGATCAAGAGGAGAATCGTGCGCGGCTCTTTGCAGGTGAGCGCCAGCCTGGAGACGCGCGGGGCGGCGGCGATCCGCATCAAGGACCAGTTGGTCGAGAGCTACCTGGCCGCGTACCGGGAGCTGGCCGCGAGGCACGGCGTCTCGGCTGAGCCCGACCTGAACGCCGTCTTCCGCCTGCCGGGGATCGTGACCTTCGGCGAACCCGACGCGGATCGCAACGCCGGCCTGGAAAAGGTGTTGCTGGAAGCCCTGGACCGCGCCCTGGACGAGCTCGACCGGGCGCGCGAGGGCGAGGCGGCGGGCATCGTCGAGGAGATGGCGCGCCGCTCGCAAGCAATCGAAACGAGCCTCGAGCATATCGAACAGCTCCGCTCCGGCCTGAGCCAGTTGCTCGCCGAGCGCCTGACGCAAAAGCTCTCCGAGCTGCTCAAGGGCGCCTCCGTCGATCCACAGCGCATTCTGCAAGAGGCGGCGCTGCTGGCCGACCGCAGCGACATCAGCGAGGAGGTTCAGCGCCTGCGGGCACACAACGAACAGCTCCGCGCGCTGCTTGCGTCCTCCGGCGAGCTAGGCAAGAAACTGGACTTCCTGCTCCAGGAAATGAACCGCGAGGCCAACACCATCGTCTCGAAAACCTCGGGCATCGGCGAATCCGGCCTCGCCATCACCGACCTGGGCCTGTCGCTCAAAGCGGAGATCGAGAAGATCCGCGAGCAGGGGATGAATCTGGAATGAAAATATTAGCCACAGAGACACAGAGAACACAGAGACCAAAACCCCATTGTTGTTCTCCGTGTGCTCTGTGCCTCTGTGGCTAACAATTGACATGGTTTTCGTCATCTCAGCGCCCTCCGGCTCCGGCAAATCGACCCTGGTCAGGATGCTCCTCGAGTCGCTGGATGGTCTCGATTTCTCCGTCTCCTACACCACGCGGCCGCCGCGTGGCGCTGAAAAGGACGGCGAAAACTACCGTTTCGTCACCCGGGAGCAGTTCGTGACCATGCGTGACCGGGGTGAGTTCCTGGAGTGGGCCGAGGTTTTCGGCTATTTCTATGGCACCGCGCGGTCCATGCTCGAAGAGGCTCAAAAACAGGGCCATGACCTGGTACTCGACATTGACGTGCAAGGTGCGGCACAATTAAAGGAGCGGCTTCCGGAGGCCGTAACCGTCTTTATCCTGCCGCCTTCGAGGGAGGAGCTGGAAAAGCGCTTGCGCAGCCGCTCGCTCGACCCCGAGGGGGTCATCGGAAGGCGTTTGCGCGACGCCTCAAAGGAAATCCGGAATTACTCTGCTTACGACTACATTCTGGTCAACGACCGGCTGGAGGTCGCGGCGGAGAAGCTGAAAAGTATTTTTCTGGCCGAGCGCTGCCGCAAGCAGCGGGCCGAATCGGTGATTCAACCGATCTTGAAGACTTTCGAGGAAGAGAGAACAGATGGCTGATAAGAAAAAGCAGGCGGTAACCGAGGGGCGTCCCGAGGATGCCGCCTTGACCATTCCGGACGATCCGGAACAGAGCGTGTATCGTTTCATCATTGTTGCCGCCAAGCGCGCGCGGCAGTTGCAATCGGGCGCCCGGCCGAAGATCCCGATCGGCGGGCGCAAGATGACCCGGGTGGCAGTCGACGAGACCCGCCGCGGGTTCGTGCAATGCATCGACCCGGAGGTGATGCCGGCCCAGCCGGAGGAGGAGGAGACGCCGGTCGACCAGTAGGTAAGCCCCTGGCCTGCCCGTAGAGCGTATGCGAATCATCGTCGGCGTGAGCGGCGGGATCGCCGCCTACAAAGCGGCCGAGCTGGTGCGGGCGCTGCAGGACCGCGCTCACACGGTCGAGGTGGTGATGACTACCCACGCCCAGGAGTTTGTCCGCCCGCTGACCTTTGCCGCCCTCACCGGCCACAAGGTGATCACCGGCCTGTTCAGCTCGGCGAGCAGCGAAGCGACCCTGGAAAGCGCCATCGAGCATATCGCGGCGGCCCAGCGCGCGGAGGCGCTGGTGGTGGCGCCGGCCTCGGCCAACGTTCTGGCCAAGTTCGCCCACGGCGTCGCCGACGATTTTCTCACCACCCTGTACCTCGCCTGCACGGCCCCGGTAGTGGTGGCCCCTGCGATGAACTCTAACATGTGGGCGCACGCGGCCACGCGCGCCAATCTGGAGATCCTGCGGCGCCGGGGCGTGTGCGTGGTCGAGCCAGGCGAGGGGTATCTCGCCTGCGGCATGACCGGGCCGGGCCGCCTGGCCGCCGTCGAGGAAATCGTGGCCGCCGTCGAGCAAGCCCTGATGCGGAGCTGTGAGCTGCAGGGCCAGACCGTGCTGATCACCGCCGGCCCCACACGCGAGCCGCTCGACCCGGTGCGTTACCTTTCCAACCGCTCGAGCGGGCGCATGGGATTCGCCCTGGCCGAAGAGGCCCTCGCTCGCAGTGCGCGGGTGATCCTGGTTTGCGGGCCGACGCCGCTGGAGCCTCCCGCCCGCGCCGAAGTGGTCCGCGTGGAAACCGCCGAGGAAATGCGCGACGCCGTTCTGGAGCGGCTCGACCAGGCCCACGTGATCCTCAAAGCCGCCGCGGTA
>JACQDI010000356.1 GCA_016201195.1 Acidobacteriota bacterium
AAATGCGCTTGCCGTCGAGCGAGACCGCCGGCGCCGGCGCCTCGTACCACAAGTCGAACCGCCCGCGGGTCAACTGCCGCACCTTCCCTTCCAGATCTGCCCTGTACAGGTGCCGGTAGCCGTCCCGCTCGGAGGTGAGATAGATCGCCCGGCTGTCGGGCATCCAGCGCACGGGCGCGGGAGGAAACAGGGGGACCCAGGCGTCGTCGTGGTCCTGGAACAGGGGCTTCGACTGGCCGGTCTCACAGTCGAGCTTTTCGATCCACAGGTCTTTGAAATCGCCCGCGACAACCTTGATCACGGCGTGCTTGCCGTCAGGGGACCACCAGGGGCCGGCGAGCGTCACCGGGCGCTTGTATTTTTCGGTGTTGACCCACTTGACCTTGCCGTCGGCGATGGTGAGGATTCCCATCTTGACCGTGGAGGTCGGGTCGCCCACTTTGGGGCGGGTCGTGGCCGGCTCGGTGAAGCCGCTCTTGGTCACCGGCCGCTGGTAAATAACCTCGGCCGCGCGCGCCCGGTCGATGAGCAGGAACGTCGCCTGGCGGCCGTCCGGCGAAAGTTCCATTCGGGAAACCGTCTGGTCGGCGCTGAGAAAGTAGGGCTCCACGGGCCGGCCTGAGGAAGCGGCTTCGTCCTTTTTCCTCTGTTCCTTTTCCGCCTCCTGGTCGCGGACGATCCCGAACAGCTCGGTCTGCTGCTTTTCGAGGAATTTCTGGCCGGCGGTTTCCGCCTTTCTTTCTGGATCGCGGCCGGTGCGGAACCGCGTAAACTGTCGCAGTTCGCCCGTGCCGATGGTCCAGCCGAACAGGTTCTGGCCCGACTCAAACAACACGTAGCGATCGTCGTGGCTGAAGTGGGCATTGGTTTCCGGCGTCTCGGTATTGGTCAGACGCCGGGTTTGCCCGGAAGCCTCCACCAGAAACACATCCCCGTCCCGCTCGTAGACGAACAGCTTGTGGTCGCGGCTGAAGTTGCGCGGCTCCGGAGTAGGGGCGAGCGCGGCGAGCGGGGGCAGCTTGAGCCGCTCCTCGGCCGAGAGCCGGCGCGGCTTTCCGCCCTCGCGCGCAACCTCGAAGATGGCGTTCTCGTCGGGGTGGTGGGGCTTGTTGTTTCCGGCGTGATAATAAAACTTGCCGCCGTCGGGACTCCAGCCGACCAGGTCGGGTATCAGCCCCATCCAGGCGGCCTCCTCGCGCGCCGCCTGCTCGGCGGTGATGTCCGCCTTTTCGGCCAGGGCGGCAACCGCCAGGATCAGGGACAGCAGAATCCGCATAGCAGTCAAGTCTTCTTCAACCGCACGACCGTAGGGCGGCCCCCTTGGGCCGCAGCCGGTTCCCCGCCCGGCTCCGGCAAGTCGGCCAGAGGGCCGGCGCCAGCTCGGGCGAGCCGCCCCTCGGGTTCAGCTCTTCCCGCGCACCTCATTCACGATAGCCAGGAACTTCTTCGCGGTCTCCTCGATGACCTCGAGCTTGCCTTCGGCGAGGGCCTGGGCGCTGACCATTTCCGATCCCACCGCCACCGCGCTGGCTCCGGCCTTGAAGAAATCAGCCGCCGTCTCCAGGTTCACGCCGCCGGTGGGGACCAATTCGATCTGGGGGAACGGCGCCTTGAGGGCGCGGATATACTTGGCGCCCCCCACATTGCCGCAGGGGAAGATCTTCACCAGGTCGGCCCCCGACTCCCAGGCTGTTTGCACCTCGGTGGGGGTGAGCGCACCGGGCATGATCACCTTGGAGTAGCGCCGGCAGATCTCGATAGTGTCGAGTTTCAACGCCGGGGTGACGAAAAACTCAGCGCCGGCGAGCATGGCCGAGCGCGCCGTCTCCGGATCGAGCACCGTGCCCGCGCCCAGGGTCAGGCGGTCGCCAAACTCGTCGGCGACTTTTTCGAGGGCCTTCAGGGCGCCGGGGACGGTCATGGTGATCTCGACCGCCCGGATCCCGCCGCGGTAAATCGCCTCCGCTGCCTGGATGGCTGTCTGAGGGCTCGACGCCCGCACAATGGGGATGATGCCGATATCGAGAATAGCCGCTAGCGTCTTCTGTTTTGACATATGATGATTATGAGCCTTCAGCAGCCAGCTATTAGCACTCAGCAAACCCGCCGCCGCTGTTTGCTGACTGCTGAGAGCCGGCTGCTGAAAGCTTATCCTTTAGGGAGACCTTCATGCAACCTCATCTGCAAATCAAGTCCCCCCTGCGCCAGCCGGGGGTGTATCCGATCGTCAAGCGGGGCCGCGATTTGAAGCACCTCTCGTTTACCGTGGTGGAGTTTGGTCCCACCCTGCGGGAATACGTGACCGAGAGCGGCGAGGAAGAGCTGGCGGTCGATTTTTATCCGGGGGCGGTGCGGGTGGAGGTGGAATCGCCAGGGGGCAACCTCACCCGCGAGACCCGGCATCGGAAGTCGCTCCAAGAGGCTGGGGAGATGCTCTACGTGCCGGCGGGCGCGCGGCTCAAGATCAGCCTGCTCAGCGAGACGGCGCGGGTGAGCCTCTCGGGGGCGT
The DNA here is from genome assembly GCA_016201195.1 of Acidobacteriota bacterium. Lineage (GTDB taxonomy): Bacteria > Acidobacteriota > Terriglobia > Bryobacterales > JACQDG01 > JACQDI01. Next base: position 2,510 of record JACQDI010000356.1, read on the forward strand.
TGGGCAAGCCGGGGGGGCGGCCGGTCTTCATTTCGCAGGACCAGGTGGTGAGCAAGCAGGTAGGGAAAAAGAACTGGGTGCGCACCGTCCACACCCACATCGCCGACAACGTGGACGCCGCTCACCTGATCGTGGGGGAGACGGTGAACGAGCCGGGCAACTGGTC